>CAZKYJ010000014.1:0-3134 GCA_964556355.1 uncultured Verrucomicrobiales bacterium
CGGCGGGCTGGGCGAGGGCTTCGTAGCCGGTCTCGCGGTAGAGTTCGAGGTGGAGGCGCACCATCTCCCTGACGATGGGGGCGGCCTCGGAGTTCATCGTGTTCGCGTCATGAACCCGGTATTTCAGGAGGGGTTCCCCCTCCAGCAAGGCGAGCTTTCCGCTGATGGCAGCTTTGGCGAAGAGGAAGTAGTCGTGGGCGAAGCGGTAGGCCCGGAAAGGGTTGGAGCGCAGGTAGTCGGCGCGGGCGAAGATGTTGCTCGTGGTGGCGAGGAAGTTGGCGAGTCCGAGCCAGGAGGCGAGGTCGGTGCCGGGGGCGCCGGATGGCGACCAGGCGGCGGCGAACCATTTGGCGCGCGGGGAGTCGGCGGGAAGGGGCTTATCGTCCGGGCCGATCACCGAGAACGGGGTGGCAACGACGGCGATTTCCGGATGTTCCTTGAGGTGTTTCTCGCAGGCGGCGAGGCGGTTGAGCGAGTAGGCATCGTCGGAGTTCAGGATGGCCACGAACTCGCAGTCGTCCGTGGCCAGACGGATCGCGCGGTTGAGGGTGTTGTGTGCGCCGGCGTTCTCCTGGATGACCAGTTCGATCTTCCCCTCGGCTTGGAACTTCTCCAGAATGGCAAGCGAGCCATCCGTGGAGCCGTCGTCGATGACGATGAAACGATCCGGCGGACGGTTCTGGGCAAGGACCGACCCGATCGCACTCCCGATGTATTTCTCGTGGTTGTAGCTGGGAATGACGACGGCGAGGCGGCTCATGGTGCGGGAGGCGTTGGAGGGAGGGGGTTGAGGAGTCGGTCGAGCCAACCCTCTACTCCAGAAGTGGTGGGGCTGCTGGAGGCGGCGGGCGGTTTTTTCGTGCGGCGGAAGAATGCCCTCCCCGCGGGAGCATTTTTCGAGCCGAGTTCGAGGGCGTCGGGGAACCTCCCGCCGAGCCGTTCGGCCAGCCGGTCATCGCTGACCGACGCATCGGCGAAATCCGGGGCGAGCTTCTCGATCAGGCTGCGGGCGAGGGCCGGGCCACGCTCGGCGGTGAAGGTGGCGCGGAACCCTCCGAGACGGGCGAGGAGCCAGGCGAGGACGATCTCCCCCGATCGGGCGGCGTGGACCGCCCCGATCCCCCGTGCGCGGAGCGGGGCGATGAGATAGACGGCCCGCCGGGCGTCGCGGTAGAAGTCTTCCCCGCCGAACGCGGTGCCCAGCTTGGCCCGCAGGGCATCGATCTCCGGCCAGCGGTCGCTGGCGCGGCGCCACGAGGCCTCGAGCACGACACCGTCTGGCAGGAATTCGAGGGCGGCATCTGACGGTTCGGTGTGCTCCGCGGCGCCCAGGGCGATGACCCACGTGCCGGGGTGGGCCTGGGCAAGTGCAATCTCGTGGGCGAGGGCGGGCTCCCGGGGCGGGGAGCCCACGAGGTAGGCGAGGGACGGGTGCGCCCGCGGGGGACCGGGGGATCCGGAAGGGGGGAAACGGGAGGCGAGCTGGGGGGTGGTGACCGCGAGCGAGAAACGCTCTTCGCCGAGGGCGCGGCCGGCTTGGCCCAGCGTTGCGCCGAGGACGGGATCCTCCGCGAGCCGGGCGAGGGCGTCGGCGAGCTGGGTGGGGGAATCGGGGGGGACGAGAAAGCCGGTTTTCCCGGCTACGACCATCTCGGGAATGCCGACGAAGTTGGTGGAAACGACGGGCAGGCCTGCCGCCATGGCCTCCATGATGACGGTGGGGAGGATGTCGGTGCCACCGTCGGCCTCGCGCCGGCAGGCGAGGGCAAAGACATGGGCGGCGGCGAGCCGTTCTTTGATCTCCTCCTGGCCGCGAGAACCGAGGAAGGACACCGAATCCGCGATCCCGAAAGCGGCGGCGCGTTCCCGGAGTTCGGCCATCTTCGGGCCGGACCCGACGATCTCGAGGATGGTCGGCACCCCGCGGTCACGGAGGACTGCACAGGCGTCGATGAGGTCGCCGAACCCTTTCATCCCGAGGAGCCGACCGACGCTGATGATGCGGAGCGGGTCGGACGGGGCGCGGCCGGCCGGATGTGCGGCGGGAAAGGTGGCGGGATCGATACCGTTGTAGACGCGGGCGACTTTGCCCGCAGAATCGGGGCAGGCTTCGGCGAGGAGATCGCGGCTGAAATCGCTGACGGCGATCACGGCGGTGGCGGCGGCGGCCATCTCCTGGAGGAGGGCGTCGCTGCCGAGATCGACCATGAAGTCCTTGGCATGGGCGGTGAAGCTGAAAGTGAATCCGAGCTTGGCCAAAAACAGCGCCGTGTGGGTGGCGCGGTTGGCGAAGTGCACGTGGATATGCCGGACGCCGCGGCGGCGGAAGGCCGGGGCGAAGGCGAGGGCGTTACGCGCGCGCGTCCCCGATTTGAACGAGGGGCCGTAGCGCCGGTCATGCTCGGCGATGAGTGGGCGGAGCGCCGCCCAGTCTTCCGGGTAGGCCTCCGGGAGCGCTCCGAGAACCGCCGGGGGCGGGGGATAGAGGATCTCCGCGCGGAGCTGGTCGAGCCGGGCGTGGCGAAACGAGTCGGGAGGAGGGTTGAGCGAGCCGACCACGAGGTGGGTGCCAGCGGCCTCCAGGGCGAGCATTTCGGAGTCGCAAAAGGTCTGGGAGACGACGGGATAGCGGGAAAAGAGATAGGCTAACATCGGGCGGCTGGGCGCTAGCGCATCTCTTCCATAATCTCGCGGTCGCGGCGGAGGCGCGCGAGTTCGACGTCGACCTTGTTGGCGGTGGAACGGAGGCTGGCGGAGGCCTTTTTCGCCTCCGTGGCCGAGGCGGGTGGATGGAGGACGAATTCCCGGAGGAGCGTGCCGAAATCTTGTAGAGCGGTGGCGTATGCGAGAACCCGGCGGTCGAGCCGGGGGCGGATGCGCCGGAGCTCGGAGAGGGCGTCGCCGATGGCGTCCATCTCGAGCGCGGACGTGCTCTGCCCCGTCGAGCTGTCCTCGCGGGCGGCCTGGAGGAGGGCTGCGGCGGAGGTGCCGACGGCGGTGAACGAGCCGGGGAGCGAGAGCTGGCTTTCCCCACGACCGAGCCCTTCGAGCAGGAGGAGCTTGGCCGAGAGATGGCCGGGGATGGCTTCGATCACCATGCGGAGCTTGTCTTGTACCGCGCGGTTGCGCAGGAG
>CAZKYJ010000014.1:3144-19466 GCA_964556355.1 uncultured Verrucomicrobiales bacterium
GGATTCGATGAGAGAGGACTCATCGGAGGGATCGCGCAGGAGTCCGGGGACGTCCTGTTCGCGGCGCCCGAGGACTCGCTGCACCTCGGCAAACTCGGCGATGGCGTTGGCCACCGGTTCGGAGCGGGCCTCCCGGGCGACGGCCAGGGCGCTGTCGAAGGTGTCGATGGCGATGATCTGGATGGCGAATAGCGGCGCCGTCCCCTCGAGGATCCCGAGGTCGGAGACGGCCACCGCGTTGGCCTCTGGGATAGCGACGAGGGCGCATCCCCGCTTGGCGGCACCGCGCACTTTGTCGGCGACCCCGCCGACCGGGCGCACGGCACCGTCGGCGTTCATGTCACCGGTGACCGCGATGTCTTCGGCCAGCGGGCGCCCCGTGACGAGCGAGTCGAGCATGAGGGCGCAGGCGACGGCGGCAGACGGGCCGTCTTTACTGGTGTAGCGATCTTCGAAGGCGATCTCCGCCTCGAAACCGGTCGGCCAGCCGCCATGCCGGACGTTGAGGAACTTGCCGACCTCTTTGAGTGCCCCGGTCATGTCTTCGCCTACATCCTGGTTGAAGCGGATTTCGAAGGGGGCCTCCCTGTCTTCGGAGGCGGTGGCGGTGGCGTTCATCTGCGAGGCGCTGGCCGCGAACCCGGTGCCGTCGAGATCGATGACCAGCAGGCCCTTGATCCGGCTCTGCATCCCTCCGAGGCCGGCCCCGTCGGCCGCGTCCGACAGGCCGCCGACCGCGAGGATAGCCATCACCGCCCCGAGCACGGAACGGTTTCGTCGGGGAGGCGTCGCGGACATTTCGGGAGAAGTATAGGAAGAAAGGGAGAGGCTGGAAAGGGCGAATGCCGACTTTAGAGATCCGGCATCGCCAGCTGGCACGGTGCGCCGAATCGCTTGATCTCTTCGGCCACCAGCGCCACGATCGCCGCCCGGAGCCGCTCGTTCGCTTGCGTCATCGTTTCGCGCAGGGCGTTGGCCCGCGGGGAAAGCCGGGCCTGGCTCGTCCCGAGCAGATCGTAGTAGGCCTGGGTGTAGGCCTGCAGGGCGTCGGAATAGGCGACCGTGGCGGGATCAATCTTCGGGCGCAGCCTCTTGAGCTGCTCCACCACGCGGGCGCATACTTCCAGGGCATTCGCCTTGTCCGCGTCGCTCGGGCGGGGGCCGACGTTGGCTCCGACGACCGAATTGGTCGCCGAGCTGAGCATCGCGCGCGAACCCGGGAACGTCATCGACTGCGGGAAGCGGCCGAGCCCGGCGAGCAGGAGGTAGCGCGCGGAGTAGTGGTTGGGAACGAGCTCGACGACCTCGCGCAGGCGTTCCTGGACCGAGGCGTACTGCAAGAGTGTCGCGGGATCGGTATCGGCGGCGGCCTGCTGGACGGAGGCGAAGATCTCCGTCGCCTTGGCGAAATCTGCGGGGTGGTCGCTCCTCGCGAACTCGAGGGCTTCCTCCAGGTTCTGCGCGGCAAGAATTGGCGTCCGCAGAAGCAGTTCGAGCTCACCGCTCAGGACAAGGTCGGCCACCTCCGCGGCGGATGCGGTGGAGATCACGACCTGGTCGATGGCCGAGTCCAAGGGCAGGTAGCGGACAAAGTTCATGGTCTCGGGCACGGGCAGCACCCGGAAGTTCTCGTCCATGTTGCCGAGGAAGGTGATGCGGTGGTCGAGCGGCTGTTGGGGGAACACCGCGTAGGCGGCTATTGCACACGGGAGGGTAATCTCCAAGCGTGAGGCATTGCGGGCGATGTAGTGGAGAGAGATGTCGATTTTGATGCCGGTCGGCACGAGTTCTGGCTGGGCGGTGGTGATCCGGCCCAGTGCGGCCTGGATGATGGGCTGGATCCCGCTGGGCGCTCCGTTGATGACGAGTTGTGGGGTGGATCCCTCCGCGAGAGAGGTGTCGTTGATCTTGATCGCCCGGGTCTCAAGATTCGAGACCCGGGTGCGGATGCGGTTGCCAAGGGCCTCGACCGAGAGCACCGGGGTGGATGCGACCAGTCTCGGGAGCTGCTCCGGACGGTTGGGGGCAGCCGGGGGCGGCGGCGGGTCGCGTGCGGGGGGAGGCGGGGTTCCCGGGCCGGCCGCCGGGCCGGCGCTCTCCCCCGCGAGCAGTTGCTCCCAGCTGGGGTTCGCCGCCGCCGGGGCGAGCCGGAGCAGCGCGAGTCCCTTGACCTGATCGTCCGGATTGAGCGCGATGGCGATGTCGGCGAGGTAGGCGCCGGCCGATGCGTTCGCGGCGCCGGCCGACGGGGTGGTGAGGAGGCGGCCCGACCATCCCCAGAGGAAGTCTGAGAGTGTCGCCGGGCTCGCGATGTGCTGGGGCAGGAGATCGTCGTTGCGCGCCGAGTCGATGGTGCGTAGGGGCATCCCCTTGGTCTCCAGCGTCTCGGCGAGGATGGCCGCGGGATTCGTCGGGTCGACGAGCCGGGCGAGACCGAGCGCCCGTCGCCGAAATTCTGGTGTGGCGACCGGGGCGTCAGGGAAGTTGCTGGCGGCTGCAGTTAGAGCGAGGGCTAGCATTTTTCGCTCGCCGGAATCGAGTGACAGCGCGGCGGGAGAGATAGCGACGCTCACGTCCGGGGGGGCTTGAGCCCCACTGGGCAGCGGGTTAACCCATAGTTGGAGCGCCGCGACCGCGAGGACTAGCGCCTCGCGGAATCGGGAGAATTGGGGCGGAAATGGTTCCATAAGCCGGGAGTTTCCGCTGCCTTTTCCCGATTGTCGAATCTCCGGCTCCCGCTTTCTGCTTGATCCTAGCAAGCGCCCTCTCCCATGGTGCTGACGATGATACCCACGATTGAAACGCGCGAAGAAGTCATGTTTTTCGATACCGACTGCGGCGGTGTCGTGCACAACATCGCCTACCTCCGGTGGATCGAGACCGCACGGACCCGTCTCGCCGCTTCGATGGGCATGAGCTTGGCCGAGATGGCCGACGACCGCCGGTTCCCTGTCGTCGTACGCACGGAGATCGACTACCGGAAGCCTGCCAAGCTCGGCGACTGGGTCAGAATCGCCGGCCGGCTGGAAAAACTCGAGCGGGTTCGATTCTGGTGTGCTTTCGAGCTGGTGCGGGAGGCGGACGGGGCCCGCCTCGTGACCTGCCGCCAGGCGCTCGCTCTCGTGCAGATGCCCGAGGGGCGCCCCCTCCGGCTCCCCGACGATTGGGCTTCGCGATTCGAAACCGCTGGCGAGTCGCAGAAATGAAGGCGATCGGCACGCGACGCGACAGATCCGGTCGCTAATCGCATTTTCGCGACCTAATTCTAAAAAATATGAATTTTCTCTATTAAAGTTATTGCGAATATGATCGAAGTGAGCTAGGTTATTCTTATGAATGCAACTGCTCCCGCAAAAATGGAAGACTTCGCCGCACCGGCCCGCGATTTGACTGCGGGGTTTCCGGTGGTTGAAGCGATGATGTGCGTGGCGGCTACCAGCAGTGTTTTGGCCGCTGCCTGTTACGTCGTTTTGAATTTTCTCGGTTGATTCTCGAGGTTTCTGTCACCCGTAGCCATGAAAGCCACGTTTCATTCCGAGATCCGCCAGGCTGCTATCACCGCGATCCAAGATCTTCCTCCGATCACCTTCCCGCGGGGCGGTTCCTCCGCGACCACCGCGCCGGTGCGGAAGCCGCTCCCCAAGCTGGTTCCCTTGAGTTCTGGGACTTCCCCGGCATCCCCCTCCAGCCAGCAGGTCGCCCTCGCGAATTGAGCCGGTGAAAATGGGGGCAGCTAGCTCCCCTCCTCCCGCAGCGCGGCGAGGGGTGGCCGGTCGGAGATCCCGCGGCTGGTGGCCAGCCCGACGCCGACCGTGAGAGCGACGAGCCCGAGTAAGGAAGTGCCCCAGAGGGCGGGCGAGACAGTGGGCGGGATTTCGAATACCCAGGTGGCGAGCGACCAGACAGCCGCGGCGGCGAGGAATCCGCTAGCCGCGGCGACGACGAGGCCGAGGGCGAGGTATTCGACGGCGAGGATGAGGCGTACCTGCCCGCGCGCCGCCCCGAGCGTGCGCAGGAGTACGCTTTCCCGCATGCGCTGGCTCCGACCGGTCAGGAGGGTGGCGACGAAAACCACGAGGCCGCTGACCAGGGTGAAGAGCGCCATGGCGCGCACCACCTGCGACACCTTTTCGATGATGGTGCGGAAGGTTGCGAGGACGTTGGCGAAGTCGATCACCGAGACGGTGGGAAACGCGTTGACGACGGAGCGCTGGATTTCCGCGGAAGCTTCGGGCGTGGGCGCATCGGCCGAGGCGACGTAGAAGAACGGCGCGCCGTCGAGCGAGCCGGCGGGGAAAACGATGAAGAAGTTGGTGGCGAAGCGTCGCCAATCGACCTCCCGCAGGCTGGCGACCTTGACCGGGACCCCGATCCCCTGGATGTCGAAGCTGAACTCGTCGCCCAAGGCGAGGCCGAGCTCCTCGGCGATGCCGGTCTCGACGGAGACCGGGATGGTGGCGCCGAAGGGCGCACTGAACCGGTCGATCCATTCGCCGGCCACCAGTTTCTCGGTATCGGTCAGGTGCTCGCGGAAGGTGGAGCGGTACTCGCGGTTGAGCGCCCAGCCCGGTTGGGTGTGCGCCTCGTCGGCGAGGATCTCGGAGACGGGGACGCCCCCGATCGTCCCGAGACGCATGGTGACCACGGGGACGACCTCGAGGGGCGGAGCACCATTCTTTGTCAGGATGCTAGTGACGCCACCGATCTGGTCGGGCTGGACGTCGAAGACGATGAGGTCCGGCTCGGCCGTGCCGGTTCCCCGGCCGCCTTCCATCTGGGCGATGATGCTATCGCGCACCCCCTGGACGGTCAGGAAGAGGACGGCGGTCAGGCCGATGGCGACCACGACGAGGGAGGTTCGGTTGCCGGGCCGATGGAGGTTGGCCACCCCCTGGCGGCACTCGTAGCGCAGCCCGCCGGGGAGGAGGTGCCGCGCCGCGGCCATGAGGAGGCGGGCGAGAAATCCTAACAAAATCACCACAACGGCGAGCCCGGCAAAAAATCCGAGCCCGGTCCCCCATGCGCCGGCCTGGGCGACGGCGAAGGCGCCGGCCCCCGCCGCGATGAGGGCGTAGACCGGCCACGCGCGGCGGTCCGTCACCGGCCGGCTGGCCAGGGCGGTGCGCAGCGCGGCCAGCGGCGGGACCTTGCCCACGGCCAGCAGCGGGGCGAGCGCAAAGAGCAGGCAGACGCCGAAGCCGACGGCCATCCCCCGCGCCAGCGGCCACGCGGCGAGGCCGAAAGTCACCTCGAAGGGTAGCTTCCCGGCCATGAGCGCCGGGGCGAGCGATTGCAGCCCTGCCCCTAACATTCCCCCCAAGAGCGCGCCGGTGAGGCCGATGGCCATCGCCTGGACGAGGTAGACCGCGGTGGCCGTTGGCGCGGCCGCCCCGAGGCAGCGCAGCACCGCGACCGTGGCGATCTTTTGTTTTACGTGGGCGTGGATGGCGCTGGCGATCCCGACGCTGCCGAGCAGGAGCGCGACGAAGCCGGTGAGGTTGAGGAACTGGAAGACGTTGTCCAGCGCATCGCCGAGATCATCGCGGGTTTCCTCGACCGTCTCGGTGCGGATCCGCTCGTTCGCGAACTCGGGCTCGAGTTTCTCCACGAGCGCTTCGACGTCGCGCCCGTCGTCGAATTTGAAGAACACCTGGTAGGTGGCGAGCCCGGGATCGTCGAGGAGGCCGGTGCTCTCGAGCGTGTCGAGAGGGATGTAGACTTTGGGGGTGAACTCGGAGAAGAACCCGATGGCCCCGGGCACGCGGTCGAGCGTGCCGGCGCTGCGGAAGTCGCGGTAGCCGAGCCGGACGGCATCACCGGGGCCGAGTCCGAACTGGAGCGCCAGCCCGGCCTCGGGGAGCACCTTGCCGGAGCGGAAGGCGCCGGCGGCATCGGGCGG
This sequence comes from uncultured Verrucomicrobiales bacterium, assembly GCA_964556355.1. Lineage (GTDB taxonomy): Bacteria > Verrucomicrobiota > Verrucomicrobiia > Verrucomicrobiales > DEV007 > CAZKYJ01. Next base: position 9,044 of record CAZKYJ010000014.1, read on the forward strand.
CGTGGTCTCGAGCTTTCCGTAAAACGGGTAGCCGGGCTCGACGGCGCGGACGCGGACGAGCTTGGAGGCCTCCGCCCGGGGGAAGAAGGCCATGGAAACGAAGCTGACCCCGCGCTTTTGCTCGCCGCCGATCGCCGCGATGAGGGCTTCGGCCTCGGGCGAAAATGGGTCGCCGCTGCGGAGCTCGAGGTCGGCGCCGAGCAGCGTGCGTGCCTGGGCGTCGATGGCGCTCCGCAGGTTCGATTCCAGCGAGCCCACCGCGACGAGCGCCGCGATGCCCAGCACGATGGAAAGGGCAAAAAAGAGGAGGGCGCGACGGCTCCCCCGGCTGTCCCGCCAGGCCATGCGCCAGGCGAAGGGCGAGGCGAGGGCGGTCATGCGTCGATGATCCGCCCGTCCCGCATGCGTAGGATGCGCTGCGTCCGCACCGCGAGGTCGTCGTCGTGGGTCACGAGGACGAGCGCGGTGCCGGTGCCCGTGTTGAGTTCGAAGAGGAGATCGACAATCTGCGCGCTGGTCTCGCCGTCGAGGTTCCCGGTCGGCTCGTCGGCGAAGAGGATCTTTGGCCGGTTGATGAAGGCGCGGGCCAGTGCTACCCGCTGTTGTTCGCCGCCGGACAGCTGGGCGGGATAGTGGCCGGTGCGGTCGCCGAGCCCAACCCTCCCCAGCAGCGCCCCGGCCGCCTCCCGGGCCTCGCCGGCCGGGGCGCGGCGCAGCTCCATCGGCACCATGACGTTCTCCAGCGCCGTGAGCGTCGGCACGAGCTGGAAGCTCTGGAAGACGAATCCGACCTTGTCGTTGCGGAGCCGCGCGCGCCCGTCCTCGTCGAGGTCGGAGAGCCTCGCACCATCGATCTCCACCGTGCCGGCGCTCGGGACGTCGAGCCCGGCGCAGAGGCCGAGCAGCGTGGTTTTGCCGCTGCCGGATTTGCCGACGACGGAGACCGTCCCGCCGGGCGGGAGCTCGAAGCTGACGGAATCGACGACCACCAGATCGCCCCTGCCGCCAGCGACGGGGTAGGATTTGCTGAGATCTTGAACGGAGATGACGGGCGTAGAGTCCATGGGGAGGTGCGGCGACGCTCAGGTCACATACGCTCCCCGGCAAACCTCCATCCTATGAAATTCACCCGTCTCGCCATCGCCACGATCTGTCTCGCGACCACCGGCACCCTCGCCGCCGATGCGGACGAGAAAAACATCCTCGTCATGGGAGACAGCCTCACGGCCGGTCGCGGGGTCGCGCCCGACGAGGCATTCCCGGCCGTGCTCGGCAACCTCCTCGAGGACGGTGGGCTGCCCTACCGGGTGACGGCTGCCGGCGTGAGCGGGGAGACCTCGGCCGGCGGGCTGCGCCGCGTCGACTGGATCCTCCAGCAGCCGGTCGATCTCTTCGTCCTGGCGCTCGGCGCCAATGACGGCCTGCGCGGCCTCCCCGTGGAATCGACGGCCGAGAACCTCCAGGGTATCCTCGACAAGGTGAAGGCCAAGCACCCGGAGGCGAAGCTCGTCGTCGCCGGCATGCGGATGCCCGGGAATTTTGGTCGCGACTACGTCGATGCCTTCGCCGCGATCTTCCCCGCGCTCGCCGAGGCCAACGGCGCGACCTTGATCCCGTTCCTCCTCGACGGTGTGGCGGGCGACGATTCGCTCAACCAGTCCGACCGCATCCACCCGAACCCGCAGGGGCACCGCAAAATAGCGGAGTCGATCTTGCCGGTGCTAAAGCCGGTCTTGGACGGGGGCGACTAGGTGTAGTCTACCCAGAGCGCAGCGACGTACAGCGCGTTGGTGAGCGAGTGTGCAACAACGGGTGGCCAGAGGGATCCCGTGCGGATGCGCAGCCAGGAGGCGACGCAGCCGAACGAGAAAACCATCGCCGAACCGCAAAGGCCATAGCCGTGGTAGGCGGCAAATATCGCGTTCGTCGCCAGGATGCCGCCGAGTGGCCCGAGGCGCGAGCACAAGCTGGACTGGAGGAAACCACGGCACACGATCTCTTCGGCGACCGGTGCGAAGATGCAGGCGGTGGTCAGGCCGTAGATCAGGCCGGCCACGCCAGATCCGAGCAACGTCGGGTCAAAGACCTCCAGAAAGCTGTGGTCCACGAGACCGATCGCCTCGCAAAGGTAATCGATGAACGCGTCGAAAACGACGGTCAGCGAAAACCCGGCCAGCCCCGCCACCCAGAGGTGCGGGGTGCGGAGGTCTTCCGACCGGAGCCCGAAATAGCGGCGGAGAGACTCCGTCCCGGGGGAGAGGCGTGCGGCGACGTAGAGGAGCGGTGACCCCAGGTAGAAGGCGTAGTGGACAATCCGGGCGGCGGGGGAGAACCCGAAATTGGGAAATATCCAGACGAGCCCGTGACCGACGAGAATCGAGACGCCGAGCGCGAGCAACGCCGCCTCGGCGAACACGCCGATCGACCGGCGCGGGTCGAGCCACCGAACGTAGCGAGGATGCCGGTGGCCGGCCGTCCTCCGGGGCAGCCGCGCCAAGCACGCCAGCCCCGCCAACACCACCACCAGAGACGCGGTGTAAAAGCGGAGCGACCGCCCCCAGAGCTCGGCGGGGGGCGCGCTCGCATTTTCGGTGAGCGACGGCGGCAGCCCGGCAAACTCCGCCGTTGCGAAGCCGTTCCGATAGCCGATGAGGACCTCGTGATGGGACGCGCCTTTCCCGTCGAGGAATGAAGCCGCCGCCGCTTCATAGTCCCCAACGGCGCCATCGACGATGCGGGTCGGGTCGGTCACCCCAAGAACCAGCCAGCGGGCGATCGGGTCCTCGGTCCGTGCGACCTCCACCCGGGCGAGATCGTTGGCGACAAACCGGTCGAGCCAGCGGCTCGTCCCGATCTCGGCGATCCTCGGCACGGGTGCAAGGGCGCCGTAGACTACCAGAACGGCGAGCGCGGCGGCGGCGAGTCCCCACCGCCGGGGGTGGGAGGCATTTCGATCGAAGCAACCTGACGGAGGTTTCAACGGCAGCGGCTCCCGATGGGCACGGGCATCGAACGGGAGGAGGCGTCACCCCCGGACGGCACCGGTGTGGCATCTACCATCCGATACCTCCGGCCCGTCTCCGCCCGTGGAGTCCGTGGCTCGGCAGTCGCATCCATTGGGGGCATCGGCGGTCCACTTTTTCCGTTCGACCCGCGCGTCACGCCTCCCGTTTCTCGATCTTCCGCTTCTTCCCGTCCTTGCCGATGGCCACGAAAGTGAAGTTCGCTTCCGTCACCTTGAAGCGCGGGCAGCCGTCTTCCGAGCCGCGGAGGATGGGTTTGACCCACACCTCGAGGTGGAGCGTCACGGACGTGTTTCCGATCCTGAGGATCTCCCCGTAGCAGCAGACGACGTCGCCGACCTTGACCGGCTTGATGAATTTCATGCCATCGACGGCGATGGTCACCACGGCGGAGCCGGCCACCTCCTTGGCGAGGATGCCGCCGGCGATATCCATCTGGGCCATGATCCAGCCGCCGAAGATATCGCCGTTGGCGTTGGTGTCCCGCGGCATGGCGGCGGTGCGGAGGACGAGGTTGCCCTGGGGCATGGCGCATTGGTCGGTCGTGGTGCTCACGCGGGCACCAGAGCATAAAATTTGGGGGTTTCCTATCGCGAGAAGCGACGTATCCATTTACCACCATGAAAGCCATCGCTCTTGCCCTTGCCCTCGCCGCGCTCACCATCACCGGACGCCAGGCGCACGCCCATTGCCAGATCCCCTGCGGGATCTACAATGATGACACCGTTTTCTCCCAGCTCATGACCGACGTGGAGACGCTGCAGAAATCGGTGGCCGTCATCGAGCAGCTCTCGGGCGAGGACACGCCGAACCCGAACCAGATCACCCGCTGGGTCATGAACAAGGAGCACCATGCCGATCACATCATGGAGCAGATGCTCACCTATTTCCTCGCCCAGCGGATCAAGGCCGACCACGGCAACTACGCCGACGAGCTGGTCGCCACCCACAAGGTCATCACCCTTTCGATGAAGACCAAGCAGACGGTGGACGCCGAGGTTGTCGGGCAGCTCAAAGCCGCGCTCGAAGAGCTTCAGAAGCTCTACCAAGCGAACAGCTAGGCAGCTGGGCGGGGGACTGGTTGCCCGCCTCGGCCTACGGGCGCCGTCGCCACCAGGCCGCCATCACACTGCCGATGACGCAGTGGGTGACGGCCGAGATGGCGGCGGGGACGGCGGCGAGGGGCTCGGCGGCGAAATGCTGGCGTGCCAGGGCGGCACCCAGCCCGCTGTTTTGCATCCCGACCTCGATCCCGAGGGTGCGGCGCGACGGCACCGGGAGTCCCAAAAGTTTGCCCGCGAGGTAGCCCAGGCCGAAGCCGCCCGCGTGGAGGAGGAACACGGCGCCGAGCAGCGGCGCGCCCGATTCCGCGATCAGCTCTTTCCGTACAGCTACGATGGCGGCCACGATGAGGGCGATGACGATGACCGAGATCAGGGGGAACACCGGCTTCGCCCAGCGCACCACGGCGGGCGTGAACTGGTTGAGCAACAGCCCGATGGTCACGGGCAGGAGCACGACCTGAACCGTCGAGAGCAGCAGCCCCCACGCGTCAACCGGGAGGTAGGAGCCGGCGAGGAACTTCGTGAGGTAGGGGGTTGCCACCACGGCAGCAAAGGTCGAGCACATCGTCATCAGCACCGAGAGCGGCAGGTTCGCCCGGGCGAGGAAAGCGATGACGTTCGACGCGGTGCCCCCGGGGCAGCAACTGACGAGGATCAGCCCGACGGCCAGCGCCGGGGGCAGCGCGACGGCCTTGGCGATGGTGAAACCGAGGAGAGGCATGATGAGAAACTGTGCCCCCACGCCGGCGAAGACGGCCTTGGGCACCCTCAAAACCGCCCGGAAATCGGCGAAGCTGAGAGTGATTCCCATGCCGAGCATGATGATCCCGAGCCCTGGGGTTACGAAACCCTTTTGGCCCGGCGCCCACTCGGTGGTGAGGAACCAGCTGAAATGCTCGGGCACGAACCACGCCCACACGGTAAGACCTACCACCCAGAGGGCGAATCCGTTGGTGGCTAATTCGAGGGCGCGGGGGATGTTCACGGGCGAGCATTCGTCGGGGGGCGATCATGATCAAGCGGATCGCGGGACACGGTGCAAAATTCGGATTTCGTGCGTCCGTCCGTCGCCCCGATCTGCCGCGCGCGGATGGCACCGGGGGAAACGCCCAGCCCGAGCCCAGCGGGACCGGGCAGCGCGTCGCTGCTGGACGACGTTGGCCACCGTCGGTTCGCCCGCAGGGGGCTTGCGGAAAGGTGCGGCCGGCCGGTTCCGCTACTGGATCGGGCCGAGCAGCCGGGCGACGCGCGTGGCGAAACGGAAGTAGAACGGTTTCTCTGCGATCTCCTCGGTGTCGGCGATCGTGGCCTGTTGGAAGTCGGCCTCCAGCATCTCCGCGACCCGCCCGGCGAAGGTGCGGTCGTGCACGGCGAGGGTGATCTCGAAGTTCAGCCGGAACGAGCGGTTGTCGAAATTCGCGGTTCCCACGGAAGCGAAATCGTCATCGACCAGGACGACCTTCTGGTGCAGGAAGCCCGCGTTGTAGCGGTAGATCTCAAATCCCGAGTTTTCCGCTTCCGCGAGGTAGGAGAACGATGACAGCTGCACGAGAAAGCTGTCGGATTCGGCGGGGATGAGCACGCGGACGTCGACCCCCCGGAGGGCGGCCAGCTCGAGCGCCGAGACCACCTGTTCATCCGGCACGAAATACGGGCTGGCGATCCAGACGCGGTCATTGGCGGCATTGATCGCGTTGATGAAGAAGAGCGAGCAGGTTTCGACCTGGTCGGCCGGACCGCTGGGGATGCAGATGGCCTCCATCCCACCATCGCCGTTGTCCGCAGCTGCCGGTTCCCAGTTCAGATCGGCCGGGACTTCGCCACTGGCCCACGCCCAGTCCTCGATGAACGGGATCTGCACGGTCTGCACGACCGGGCCGCGAAACCGGCAGTGGGTGTCACGCCACGGGGAAAGCTCCGGGTCCTCCCCGAGATATTCGACGCCGACGTTCAGCCCGCCGACAAAGCCGACCTCGCCGTCGACGACGACGACCTTTCGATGGTTGCGGAAGTTGATGCGGAAGTTGTTGGTCGGGCCCTTGGTCGTGTTGAAGGGGATCGCTTTGATGCCCGCGTCCCGCATCGCCTTCCAGAAGCGCGCGGGGGTCGCCATCGAGCCGATCTCGTCGTAGATCAGATAGACCCGGACGCCGGCGTGCGCCCGGGCGATCAGGCGGTCGGCGAGGCGCTGACCCAGGTCGTCGTCGCGGAAGATAAAATACTGCACCAAGATGTAGTCCTCCGCCGCATCGATCGCTGACACGATGGCGTCGAAAGTGGCCTCGCCGTCGATGAGGAGGTCGATCGCATTGTCCGAGGTGAGCGGGAGTTTGGCGAGGTGTTCAAGCGCTGCCAGACGCGGTTCCTGCGGAGTCGGGGCGAACCCCCCGTCCCGGATCCTGGCACTCAGTTTCTCGTGGATCTCCGTGGTGACCCCGTAGTTTTCCTGGCGCGCCACGACGTAGTCCTCGAAGTCACTGTGCCCGAAGATCCAGAATGCGGGAACGGCGACGTAGGGGAAGGTATTGAGGACGACCGCCCAGGCGATCGCCCCCTGGGAGGTGCGTGCTTCCATGATCGCGTTGACCGACGACCAGGCGCCGAGGACGTGGGCGATGACGAAGAAGCCCGCGATGATCCGCTTCCGGCGTGCCCGGTAGTAGACGACCACGGGGCGGAGTTTTGGCAGTTTTGCGGCGAGGGCGTTGGTCAGGCGGTTGATCACGGGATTCCTTGGTGTCGCCGATACGCTTCAGCGCACAAACTGGTTCATGATGAATCGTTAAGGTGGGCGAATCCCCGGCACCCGCCACCGGCGGGTGGTGGATTAGAGCCCGATGCGCGCCGACTGCCCGTTGTCGGCGATGGCGGTCACGGTCGCGAGTGGCGCGCCGCCGAGCAGGGTGTCGATCTCTTCCCGGGAGAGCGCCGTCTCCTTCGGGGCGTCGTCGGGGAAGTCTTGGTAGGCCACGATTTCGTCGCCGACCCAGAGGCCGATCCAACGGACGCCGTGGCGGGAACTCACGGCGATCACCTCGTCGTCTTCGTCCGGCGAGTGGATGATGGTGGGTGCGTCGTCGTTGCGGTAGCGGGTCTTGTCCGCTTGGAACCAGCGGCTCCAGCGCAGGTAGGATGCCGAGACGGGGGCGAAGTAGGCCTCTTCGTCCGGCGTGAAGCCGGCGCCACGCATCCCCACCCGCGACGGTGGATCGACGAATGTGAAGACGCGGTTGAAGCGGTCGAAGCCCCTGGTCATGATGCCGAGCGGATCCTTGCAGTGGGGCAGCCCGAAGCTGTGCCCCATCTCGTGCAGGGTGGCGCCCATGGTGGTGGAGGCGAGCCCCCAGACCGTTCCCCGGCCGGCCGAATCGTCGTGGACGCGGGTGGGATCGACCATCGTGCCGTCCATGAAAACCGTGGCCGCGCCCGCGATGGAAGTCGGCCATGAAAACACGGATGCCGACCCGAAGAGGCCGAGCGCGCCACCGCCGAGCGCGGTGTGCGCCTTCATTTTTCCTGTCTCCTCATCTTTCCGCGTGTAGGCGGCCAGCACCATGTTTTTGGCGAACGTGTCCGGATGCTCGTCGCCGAGCCAGCGGTTGACGTCGCCCCACCACGTCTGGTCGTTGGCCATCGCGTAGTAGTGCTCGGCGGATTCGGGCGCTCTGAGTCGGTGGACGATCGGGGCGCCGGTCCTGTCGGTTTCCAAGGTGAAGGTCTGGCGGGGGAAACCGAGATCGTGGAAGCGCTCGGCGGTGAAGGTCTGCATGAGGAGCGCGGCGGTGCGCAGGCGCGCCTCGTAGTCCTGCGGCGTGTCGTCGGATGGGGCGGCGTAGGTGGGGTCGCCGCTCTTGTCAGTCATCCAGACAAGGCGGACGTAGTGGGGGTTTGTCGATGGCTTGTAGGTGAGCTGGAGAGTGGTGGTGGGCTCGCCCGGCCCCGTGCGCAGGCCGATGGTATTCTCGCCGGGAACCAGCTTGACCAGGGCCTTGAATCTGCCCCCGTGGACGAGGGCATAGGAATCGGCTGGATCGTTCTCGGAAGCGGTGTTGCGCAGTTCCAGCGCCGTCGCGCCTGGATCGACGGTGCCGCGCAGCAGGACGACCGGGTAGCGGACGGTCGAGCCACCCTCGTGGTTCGTGACGACCGGCTTGTTCGCGCCAGCCGCGCTGGCGGCGCTGGCGGCGCACGCGCCTAGGATCACGGCAACGGGGATTCGGAAGATGGCTGCTGTCATAGGGGCAGGACATTCGGCGGGCCGACGACAAATTTCTCTAAAATTCTAAGGGATTTGCTCCGACGGTGTCTGCTGTGTGGGAGGGCGTGTCGCGTCTCCCGCTCGATCCGATGCCCCTGATCCGAAAAAAGGAAACGCCCGCCGGGCCCGCGCCCGCGGAGAAGCCCGCGCTCGAGAGCCTCTTCCACGAGGAAGAGGGGCACCTCGTGCGGTTCGCCTACGGTTTCGTGCGGCGTCGGGAGATCGCGGAAGAACTCGTGCAGGATGCGTTCTTGGGACTGCACCGGCACTGGGATGGCGTGCAGATGCCACGGGCGTGGATCTACCGGGCCGTGCGCAACCTGTGCCTGAGCTGGATCCGCGACCACCGGCGGGAATCATTGGGTGACGAAACAGAGGAGAAGGCGGACGAGGACGCGCTGCCGGACGAGGCCTTGGGGAAGCTGGAGGCCGCCGGGATCGTCCGGGCGTTCCTCGCGGAGATGGCGGAGACGGACCGGGAGATCCTCCGGCTTCGCTACCCGGAGAATTTGCAGTATGCGGCCATCGCCACCGCGACGGGCCTGAGCGTGGGAAACGTGGGCTACCGCCTGCACCACCTGCTCCGCGGGCTGGCGACATCGCTCAAACAGGTCGGGGTCTCGGGGAGCGCGGGGTGAGGAAGAAAACGAAAGAATTGAGAAAGGAAACGCCATGAGAAACGACGATTCACAGGAAAACGGCGATGCGCTGGAACCGTGGGTTGCTCCCGAGATGGAAGTGCGCCTCGTGGCGCTCGCTCTCGGCGAAGCGTCGGAGTTCGAGCGGGCGGAACTGGAGGAGGCCATGGCCTCGCAACCCGAACTCGAGGCGTTCTACAACCGGATCACCGCGAAACGCTGTCGGGCGACGCCCCCAACGTGGGGGACGAATGGAAAATGGCGGAAGACCGGCGTTCGACCGTCCTGGAGACGATCCGCGGGCCGCGCAAGGAGGAGGCGAAACCCGGTGCGACGATCGTGCTCCTGAGGAGACGGATCTCCCGCCACCTCGGGTCGGTGGCGGCGGTGCTGGTGGCGGCGCTCGCGGTCATGGCCCTGTTCACCAGGCTCAACGGGATCAAGAGCGCGGCGCCGGCCTGGCTCGCCCGCGAGATGGGGCCAGAAGCCGAGGGTGCGACCGATCTCGGCACCCGGCTCTCCGCACTCTCGGAGATGCCGCACCAGTGGGGCGAGGGTGCCGGGGTGCCCAGAGAAGAATCCGTCGATTTGTTTTCGGTCGATCTGAACGAGCCCGGGCCGGTGGAAAACCGGCCGTCCTCGGATCTCGCGATCACCGACGCGATCAGGGAAACCGAGGATCTCGATGTCCTGAGCCGCTCCGCTGGCGTCGCCATCGAGGAGTCGCTGAAGCAGAAGGAGCAGCCGGCGAAATGGGGCTCCCAGCGGGAACTCGCGCGGGGAGGTGAGGTGCCTTCTTTCGCGCAGGCCGGGAGGCGAGATTTCGAGAGCAAGGACGATCGGGGCCAGCTCGCCGAGGTCGGCAAGGGGGTGACCAGTTTCAGATACTTCGCCGATTCCGGCCTTCCCGACGCGCCAGTGGTTGCCGAGGGCGAGGCGCGGTCAAACGAGGGCTGGGAGAATTCTCTAGGCGGTTCAGAAAGCCGGTTCGGCGCCGCTCCGAATGCCCAGGGTGTCGCCGATCAGGAAGGCGGGTTATTCGGCGAACCCGCGGCGGCCACGCGCAGTCCCGGGCGTGCCGGTGCGGCGAAGCCCAACATGACATGGGAGATCGAGCCGGCCCGTGAAAGCAACTCGCGCACGACCGCTGACTTCACGATGCCGGTCGATGGGTACGGCGAGGACCCCGGTCGCCCCACCGCCGGTTATGCCATGGCAGACCAGCAGGAGGGCATCGCCGACGAGAGGCTCTTAGAGCGCGGGCTGGACGAGGATGTCAGGATTCTCTCCTCCGGGGGCGAGCGGGAATCCACGGCCAGTTCTAACGGCGTCAGGGGCATGGTCACGTTGGAGAAAAAATCCGAGGGCGCGACCACCACGGCGGCCGTTGCTCCGGAAGTGACGGTGCTCGCCGAGGTCGAAGAGCTGGAAACCAGGGAC
>CAZKYJ010000015.1:0-10881 GCA_964556355.1 uncultured Verrucomicrobiales bacterium
GGGGCGCCGTCGGTCGCGGGGGCGTGGGGGCGGAAGCGGTCGGGCGGGAGCGTGGCGGTGATGGTGACCGGGATGGCCGGGAGATCGCCGCGAGGGGTGAGGTAGTCGGCGAGGTCGTAGCTCCCGGCCTCCAGCCCGTAGTAGACGAGGTTGTAGCGGAAGGCGTCGCCGTGCGGGTAGGTCGACTCGATGCGCAGCACGACGGACGACTCGTCGGTCGGCGGCACGGCCTGGCGCTCGGGCGCGGGGAGCACGATCTCCTCGACCCGCCCTAGCATGCCCACCGTCTGGGCGTCGGCGGTGGTGGCGAGGAGAATCGAGAGGAGCAGCGTTCTCATCGGGCGGTCCTCCCCAAAGTCCCCCGCGCCTGCAGGAAGTAGCGGAGCTGGTGCTCGAACGGCTGATCGGTGCGGATGAGCAGGTGGTCGATGTTGGCGATGCGGAGTTCATCCTCGAGAGCCGACTGGTCGAGCCACTCTTTCCGACCATGGGTGACAAACTCGTGACCGGTCTCGGCCTCGCGGGCGACGAAGAAGCCGGCGCCTCGCGTGCCGGTCTCGGCGGGGTCCTGGAACTGGAGCGCGACGCAGTCGTGCCGCTGGGCGGCGAGCTTGAGGGCGGGCAGCGCGGCCGGGTCGTGGAAGTCGCTGAACACGAAAAGCAGCGCGCGTTGGGCGAGCCGCGGCACGAGCTCGACGATCCGGCGGCCGACGGCGGTTCCCTCATCGTAGCGGAAGCGTCGCAGGTTGTGCAGCCACTGCAAGATCTGGTCGCGCGAGAGGCTCGGGCTCACCTTGAACTCGCGCTCGCCCGCCGCGACGACGCCGACCGGGCTGACGCGGTCGAGGCAGGCGAGGGCGATCCCGCCGGCCACCTGCAACGAGAGGGCGTACTTGCTGAGGGGGCGTGAAGAGACCGACATCGATGCCGAGGTATCGACGAGCAGGTAGGCGGGCATCCGCTTTGGTGCCTCGAATTCCTTGACGTGGACGCGGCCGGTGCGGGCGGTCACTTTCCAGTCGATGGACTTGATCGGGTCGCCGGGCACGTAGGCGCGCGACTGCACGAACTCGATCCCCGAGCCGAGGAACGGCGAGTGGTCGGTGCCGTAGCTGAGGGTGTCGGCGAGGCGCCGGACGGCGACGAGGTACTGGCGGCCGTCGAGCGGATCGATTGCCTCCAGGTGTCCTTCCATGATCGTGGGTGTATCAGGCGAGTTCGGCGAGCAGCCCCTGGAGGACGGCCTTGGCGGTGCGTCCCTCGGCGAGCGCCTGGTAGTTGAGGCGGATGCGGTGGAGGATGACGTCTTCGGCCAGGGCGAAGAGGTCCTCCGGGACGGCGTAGCCCCGGCCCTCGATGACGGCGCGGGCGCGGGCACCCTTGACGAGCGCGATTCCGGCGCGCGGGCTGCAGCCGAGCTCGATGTCCGGGTGGTGCCGGGTGCGGTCGACGAGATCGACGACGTGTTTGATGAAGACCTCGCTGACGTGGACGGCCTGGACCGCCTCCATGGCGTCGACCAGGTCCTGCGCCTCGCCGACCGGCTCGTCCTTCACGATATCGAACTCGGTCCGGGCGATGGCGCCGCGGTCCTCCTTGCGGATGCCGAGGGCGAGGTTCCGTGTGAGCACCGTCTCTTCCTCGGCCACGGTCGGGTAGCCGAGTCGGTGGCAAAGCATGAAGCGGTCGAGTTGCGCTTCAGGTAGCTCGAAAGTGCCGCTCTGCTCGACGGGGTTCTGGGTGGCGATGACGACGAACGGTGCGGGCAGGGTGAACGACTCGTTGCCGATCGTCACCTTGCGCTCCTGCATGGCTTCCAGGAGGGCGCTCTGCACCTTTGGCGCAGCGCGGTTGATCTCGTCGGCCAGGAGGAGGTTGGCGAAGATCGGCCCCTTCCGCGTATGGAACTCGCCGCTTCGCTGGTCGAGCACCTCGGAGCCGAGAATGTCTGAGGGCAGGAGGTCGATGGTGAACTGGACGCGGCTGAAGTCGAGGTGCACCGATTTGGCCAAGGTGTTGACGAGCAGGGTTTTCGCCAGCCCCGGCATCCCCTGGAGCAGGAGGTGGCCGCCGGTGAAGAGGGCGACCAGCAGCCGTTCGACGACTGTTTCTTGGCCGACCACCACCTCCGCGATGCGGGTGCGGATGGCCTGGATGAATGCTTGGGGGTCGGCGGGCATCTTCGGGTGCGCCCACTAAGAACGGGGCGTGGCACTTTGGCGAGTGGAAAATGTGACCGCCCCTATTCGGGGGCCGGCGGCTCGGCCCGCACGAACCCCCGGATTTTCTCCAGGGTCACCTCGCCGATCCCGCGGACGCGGACAAGGTCATCGACCGCCCGGAACGGCCGCGCCTCACGGATACGGTTGGCCAGCTCCGGGCCGATCCCCTCGAGCTGCTGCAGCTCCTCGACCGTCGCCGAGTTGATCTCCAGCGGGGTGGCGGCATCGAGGTTGGAGAAAACGCCGAACTTCAGTGCCGCGTCCACCCGGCGGTCGTCCTCGCGCTGCTGGGCGCGGAGCTCGGCGATGGCCTCCGGGTTGGTCGCCCCCCAGACTCCCGCCTTGTTCATGCTCGCCGCAATCTCCACGTCGTCGAGGTAGCGGGCGTGCTCGCTGGAGGGGGTGCCGTCGGGCATCTGGCGGGCGATGCCGTAGGCGCGGGCATGGCCGTGGCGGACGAGGAGCGCGGCGAGATCGTCGCCCGAGGCCGTCGTGACCATCGCGTAGATCCGCGGTTTCTGCGAGCGCCCCAGCGCGTTGGCGAAGGCCGTGTGCAGGGTGAACGGCTTGCCCGCAAGCAGCCGCCGGACGAAGCGTGCGCTGGCCTCGCCCGCCGTGACGATGGCCAGCGGGTCGTCCAGCCCGAAGTAGCGCGACTGCTCGAGCGCCCGCCGCCGGTCCGAGGCGTCTCCCAGCGACACCTCCGGCGCGTCCACGTAGTAGAGACGCACGACCTCCTCGCGCGGCTCGCCGGTCGCCGGGTCGGCAAACCGTGTCATGAAGCTGTCGCCATCGTTGAACTCCGCGTCCACCCACTCGGCGTGGTGGATCGACTGCAGGTCACCGCCGCGGGCGGGCAGCGTCATGAGGGCGAGAAAAAAAACTAGGGTGGCGGGAGTTGTCACGATTCGAAAGGTGCCCCAGCCTTGCCGGATGAAAAGCCCCCTCATCCTGCTAATCGCCCTGGCCGCAGCGGCCCACGGGGCCAAGCCCAACTTCGTCTTCATCCTTGCCGACGACCTCGGTCGCCCGGACCTCAGCGGTGAGGGGAGCACGTTCCACGAGACCCCGAACATCGACAGAATCGCCAGCGAGGGCATGCGTTTCGAGAACGGCTACTCGACCTGCCAGGTCTGCTCGCCGTCCCGGGCCAGTATCATGACGGGGAAATATCCGGCGCGCCACGGTATCACCGATTACATCGGAGCCCCGTCCGGCACCAGCTGGAAGCGGAACGACAAAGTGCTGCCGGCCGAGTACGTCCACGCGCTGCCCGCCGCCGACACCACCTTGGCCGAGGCGCTCAAGGCGGGTGGCTACACGACGTTCTTCGCGGGCAAATGGCACCTCGGCGGCGACGACTCGTTGCCCACCGACCACGGTTTCGACATCAACGTGGGCGGCTACAGCCCGGGCACGCCCCCCGGCGGGTTCTTCACCCCCTACAAGAACAAGCACCTCGAGGACGGACCGGCCGGCGAGTCACTCCCGCTCCGCCTCGGCCAAGAAACGGCCAAGTTCATCGAGACGCACAAGGACGAGCCCTTCCTCGCCTACCTCAGCTTCTACTCCGTCCACGCGCCCATCCAGACGACCGAGGAACTCCGCGCCAAATATCTGGCCAAAGCCGAAGCGCAAAAAGCGGCCCCATCCTCGGGCGAGCGCTTCAAGTTCGACCGCACGAAAAACGTCCGCCAGGTACAGGACAACCCGATCTACGCCGGCATGATGGAGACCATGGATGCCGCCGTCGGGACCGTGCTCGACGCGCTCGACCGGCTCGGCCTGGCGGAGAACACCGTGGTTGTCTTCACCGGGGATAACGGCGGGGTCAGCTCCGGCGACGCCTATGCCACCGCCAGCCTCCCGTTCCGCGGTGGCAAGGGGCGACAGTGGGAGGGCGGCTTCCGCGAGCCCTACTACATCAAAGCGCCCGGTGTCACCCAGCCCGGTTCCGAGACCGCCGTCCCCGCAACCGGCACCGATTTCTTCCCGACCATCCTCGAACTCGCCGGGCTCGACCCGCTCCCCGAGCAGCACGTCGACGGCCTGAGCCTCGTCCCCGTGCTGAAGGGCTCCGGCGCGATTCCGGAGCGGGCGCTCTTCTGGCACTACCCGCACTACGGCAACCAGGGCGGGGAGCCCAGCGGCATCATCCGCGACGGCGACTGGAAGCTCATCCACTACTACGAGGACGGCCGCGACGAGCTCTACCACCTCGCCGAAGACGTCGGCGAGCAGACCGACCTGGCCGGTTCCGAGCCCGACAGAACCAAAGCCCTCCGCGCCAAACTCGACGCCTGGCTTGCCGAGACCGGCGCCAAGATCCCCGAGCAGGACCCCCGCTTCGACGCCGCGAAGAAAGCCGAGCAGCTCGAGCAACTCCGCACAAAAAAGAAAGCCCAGCTCGAGGCCCAGGCCGCCAATTACCTCGACCCCGAGTGGGAGCCCAACAAATCTTGGTGGGGCAGCAAGCCGACGGCGGATTGATGCGTCGCGCGTAGCGGGAGCGGAATCCTGGGATCGGCTGGTAGCCAGTTCTCAGCGTCGTTCATCTGCCGGGTGCGGAGAGCGGCTTCCTCCCCCCGTGGGGCGCGGCAGTGGGGGAGACCATTTCGCAGCACGGCGAGGGTGGTGTAAACCGGGGTGACGCCCTTGGCGCCGTCCCCGTGGGGTCACTTCTCGCTGCCGGCTTCTTCCGCAGGGCCGGGCGTTCGAACCGAGGGATTGCCATCTTGGCTCCGAACCGTAAGCTCGCCCCATGACGGACCGACTCCCATTTCCCTTCGCCCTGGCGCTCGGCGCCGCTGTCAGCTTCGGGGGAATCCTCCCGGCCCCCGGCGGCTCCCCGGGGATACTCTCGCCGGAGTTCGTCGAAAGCTTGCGTGCGAACTACGAGATGGACGAGGCGGACCGCGCCCGTTTCAACGCGATCACCAATGCCGATATTGATACACTGGCCTTAAACCGCGACATCGTGCGAGGCGAGGACGGGCACTTCAGCCACAAGATCAAAACCAAGGGGATCACGAACCAGAAGTCGTCCGGGCGCTGCTGGATGTTCGCGGGCTTCAACGTCATGCGACCGAAGGTCATCGAGGAGTTCGGGCTGGACGGGTTCGAGTTTTCCTCGGCCTACCTCCAGTTCTGGGACAAGCTGGAGAAATCGAACCTCTACCTCGAGAACGTCATCGAGCTCCGGAAACGGGATCCCCTCGACCGCGAATGGGCGCTGGTCAACGAGTGGATGGTCGGCGATGGCGGGTGGTGGAACTACGTGACTTCGCTGATCGAAAAATACGGCGTCGTCCCCGCCTCGATCATGCCGGAGACGCACAGCAGCGAGAACACGCGGACGATGAACGCGGTGCTCCAGCAGCTCCTCCGGTCGCGGGCGAACGACCTGTTGAAGGCGCATGAGGCTGGGGCGGGGGTCGGTGAGCTGCGCCAGGCGAAACGCAAGGCGATGGCGGACGTCTACCGCTTCCTCGTCCTGAACCTCGGTGAACCACCGACGGAGTTCACCTGGCGCTACGAGGAGAAAAAGAAAGAGGGGGCCAGCGATGATGACGCGGGCGGCGGTGCGGGCGGAGAGGAGGCGGACGACGGCGCGAGCCCGGTCGAGCAGGAGAACCTGACCGCCTGGCGCACTTTTACGCCCCAGTCCTTTTACCAGGAATTTGTCGGGGTCGATCTCGGAGAGCTGGTCTGCCTCTATAACGACCCCGCCCAGCCAACCGGCCACCACTACCGCTTCCGCCGTGCCCGCAACATGGTGGGCGAGGAGGAGATGCATTTCGTGAACATCGAGATCGGGGCGATGAAAGCGATCGCCGTGGAGTCGGTCCTCGCCAACCAACCGCTCTGGTTCGCGGTGAATATGGGCGTCGACCAGTCGAAGGAGCATGGCCTCATGGAGCACGCGCTGTTCGACTACGAGACCCTTTTCGGGCTCGCGATGCCCTTCACCAAAGCCGACCGGAACCGGTTCCACTCGGGATCGTCGAACCACGCCATGGTCATCCAGGGGGTCGACCTCGAAGACGGCCAGCCGCGGAAGTGGCTCGTGGAAAACAGCTGGGGGGACGACAAGGGGAACAAGGGGACGTGGACGCTCTACGACCGGTGGTTCGACGAGCACGTCTACACGATTATCGTACACAAGGACCACGTGCCGGCCGACATCCTCTCCGTGTTCGACGAGGAACCCAGCGACCTGCCGGCCTGGTACCCGGGGGCGATGGGGCTGCCCGGAAACTAGCGGTTCCGCGTTCGCGCTGGCGAAGGCCGCGGGGCAGCTTTTTCTAGCGGCGACCCGGAATCTCACTACGGTTTCTCCCATGCCAGAGAAACCCTTTCACTACCAAGAACCTTTCCCGCTCGGGCCGGACGAGACCGAATACGTCAAGATCAGTGGGGACCATGTCTCGGACGGCGAGTTCGAGGGTCAGCGTATTCTCAAAGTCGAACCGGAAGCGCTCAGCCTCCTGGCGAACGAAGCCTTCAAGGCCATCAATTTCACGCTCCGTCCCAGCCATCTGCAACAGGTCGCGGCGATCCTCGATGACGAGGAGGCGACGGAGAACGACCGCATGGTCGCCCTCATGCTATTGAAGAACGCCGAGATCGCGGCGCACGGCATCCTCCCGAATTGCCAGGACACCGGCACCGCCACGGTGATCGGGAAGAAAGGCCAGCAGGTCTGGACCGGCACCGACGACGCCGAGTGGATCTCGAAAGGGGTGCACAAGACCTACACCGAAGAGAACCTCCGCTACTCGCAGACCGCGCCGACGACGATGTTCGAGGAGTCCAACACGCGCACGAACCTCCCGGCGCAGATCGACCTCTATGCCGACCAGGGTGAGGCCTACAAGTTCCTCTTCGTCAGTAAGGGCGGGGGATCGGCCAACAAGACGTTCCTCTACCAGGAGACGAAAGCGTTGCTCAACCCGGAGCGGCTGCGCGCCTTTGCCATCGAGAAGATGCGCTCGCTCGGCACCGCGGCCTGCCCGCCCTACCACCTCGCCTTCGTCATCGGCGGAACCTCGGCCGAGGCCTGTCTCAAGACGGTGAAGATGGCCTCGACGCGCTACTACGATGCGCTGCCGACCACCGGGAACGAACACGGCCGCGCGTTCCGCGACCTCGAGTTGGAGAAAGAATTCCTCGGGCTCGCCCGGCAGATCGGGATCGGAGCCCAGTTCGGGGGCAAGTACTTCGCGCTCGACGTCCGGGTCGTCCGCCTCCCGCGCCACGGCGCCTCGTGCCCGGTGGGGATCGGGGTTTCGTGTTCGGCCGATCGCCAGGCGAAAGCCAAGATCACGAAGGACGGGATCTTCCTGGAGAAGCTCGAGCAGAACCCCGGCCGCTTCATCCCGGATAGCTACCGGGACTGGAAGTTCAAAGGCGTCGAAGTCGATCTCGACAGCGGGATGGAGGCGACCCTGGCCACGCTCTCGAAGTACCCGGTGACCACCGCGATCTCGCTTTCCGGCACGATCATCGTGGCGCGCGATGCCGCTCACGCGAAGCTCAAGGAACGCCTCGACGAGACCGGTGAGCTCCCCGACTATTTCAAAGAGCACCCGGTCTACTACGCCGGCCCCGCCAAGACGCCCGAGGGCTATTACGTCGATCTCTTCCAGTCCCACGGTGGCTCGATGGTCATGCTGGCCAAGGGCAACCGCTCCCAGCAGGTCACAGACGCCTGCAAGAAGAACGGTGGATTCTACCTCGGTTCCGCCGGCGGCCCGGCCGCGCTCCTCGCCAAAGAACACATCCGGAGCCAGGAAGTCGTCGAATACCCCGAGCTCGGGATGGAGGCGGTGTGGAAAATCAAAGTCGAAAACTTCCCGGCGTTCATCCTCGTGGACAACAAGGGGAACGACTTCTTCACCGCTATCAACCAGTGCCCGGTGCACTAACACTGTGCCGCTAGTCGGGGTAGGGTCACTCTTTCGGCGAGGCCATTATCGATTGCGCCACCTCGGCTGCCTTGGTCGTTCCGGCCAGGCGCTCCACCAGCAGGAGCCCGAAGTCGAGTGCCGTGCCCGCGCCCCGCGAGGTGATGAGGAGCGCGTCGTCCACCACCGGCTCGTCCGCGAGTGCGCCTGGGAGATCGCCCGCGGTCGTGAAGTGGGCGGTGAATTGTTTTCCCTCCAAGAGCCCCGCGTCCGCGAGGAGCAGGGGAGCGGCGCAGATGGCGCCCACCGGTTTCCCTGCCGCAACGAATTGCTTGGCCAGTGCGGCGGCGCGCCCGTCCGCGCGCAGGGCCGCCACTCCTGGGCCACCGGGCAAGAGGAGGAGATCGAAGCCCGCGGGATCCACCTCGTCGAGCCCCGCGTCCGCGTGCATCGTGATTCCGGAGCGCCCCGTCACGTGCAGGCTGCTCCCGACGGCAGCCACTACCACTTCGATTTCGGCGCGCCGCAGAAGATCGACCGGGGTGACGGTTTCGATCTCTTCGAATCCGTCCGCCACGATACAGAGAACGCGTTTCATGCGTCCACCATGCCGCCGGTAGCCCGGAGTTCCAGTCCGATGCTGGGCGCGTTCCCGACTTCCCAGGGCGGCCAATGCCTGCCATGGTGGCCGCTGACCTACGCGCTATGAAATCCATCCCCCATCTCGCCGCCCTCCTGTTCGTGCCCGTCGTCGCCTTCGCCACCCACGGGCGCGCAGCGATCCTCGAAGGGGAGTCGCTGCCGATTCTCAAACGTGCCGGCAAGCCCCAGAACCAACAGATGGGCGGATTCGGCCGCGGAGGCTGGAGCGGCGACGCCCAGCTCTGGTGGACCGGTGCGCAGCCCGGCGACGTGCTCGAACTCGCGATCCCAATCCCGGTCGATGGCACCTACCGGCTCGGGGCGGGCTTCACCAAGGCGGTCGATTACGGGATCTTCGAATTCGCGCTCGACGGTCGCCCGCTGGCCGGGCCGGTCGACTTCTACAACGACGGCGTCGTCCACACCGGCGTGGTACCCTTAGGCGATCCGGTCGAGCTGACCGCCGGCGACCACCGGCTCGCCATTACGGCGACGGGCGCGAACAAGGCGGCGGCCAAAGCGTACATGCTCGGGTTCGACTACCTCGTCGTCGCGCCGGGCACAGCGAAGGATCTCGTGCCGCTGGCCCCGAAGCTTGCCGCTCCAAAGAAACCGGAGATCAAAGAGGGCAACGCCCTCGAGGCCGAGGCGCGGATGCCCGCCGCGCAGCAGGCCGCGTTCACCGTGCCCGATGGCTTTACCATCGAGCTGGTGGCCAGCGAGGAAACTGGCTTGCCCAAACCGGTCATGGCCGCTTTCGATGACGCCGGCCGGCTCTGGTCGGTCACCGCCACCGAGTACCCGCGCGACAACGACCCTGACGTCTGGGCCCGCCCTGGCAGCGACCGCGTCGTGGTCATCGATACGCCCTGCGCCCCGGGGCCGCAGGCGGCGCGCACCTTTGCCGATGGCATGGTCATGCCGCTTTCGGTCCTGCCTTACGGCGGTGGTGCCTTCGTCGCCCAGGGGCCGGAGCTCCTCTATTTGGATGACGCGGACGGCGACGGCACCGCCGACGGGCGCCGCGTTCTCGCTCACGGGTTCGGGGTGCAGGATACCCACACCATGCCGCACCAGCTCACCCAGATGCCGGGGCGCCGCATCGTCTACTCGCAGGGCGTGCTGACCCACGGGAAGATGGTCGATGCCGCGGGCAAGGCATTCGCCTTCAACCGCACGCTCGTCGCCTCCATGGCGCCCGATGGCACCGGCACCCGGATCCTCAGCGCCGGGCTCAACAACATCTGGTGCTGGGCGGTCTCCCGCACCGGGCGCGTCTTTATCCACGAGGCCAACGACCTCGGCTACAGCCTCGTCCCGTTCGAGGAGGACACCACCTATCCGAGCTTCATCGACACCCGGCTCCACCCCGATGCGCCGCTCCACCCGCCCACCGCCCAGGGGCTTGACCTCGGGGGCACCGGCTTCTCCGGGTTGGCCATTTGTGATGACAAAACAGGCTCGTTCCCCGATCCGTGGCACGGCCTCATGTTCGTGGCCAACCCCATCACCGGAGCCATCAACGCCGTGCGCATGACCCTCGGCGAGCAGGGCGTGTGGGCTTTCGAAAAACAACCCGACCTCGTCACCTGCGACGACCCCATGTTCCGGCCCGTCGCCATCACTTTCGGCCCCGACGGCTGCCTCTACATCACCGATTGGTACAACCGCATCATCTCGCACAACGAGGTCGCGCGCGACCACCCCGGGCGCGACAAGACCCACGGCCGCATCTGGCGCGTCCGCCACCGGAGCCAGCCGCCGGCCGCTGTTCCCGACCTTACCGGCGTGCCGAACGAGGCATTGCCCTCCCATCTCGCCGCCGACAGCACGTGGGAGATGCGTGCCGCCTGGCACCAGATCGGACAACGGCAGGCGGCCGAACTGGTCCCTGTCCTGAGCCCCATCGTTGCCGACGCCGAGGCCCCCGTCGATCTCCGCATCCACGCCCTCTGGTCGCTCGAAGACCTCGGGCACTTCGACCGGGCGCTCTGGCAGAGACTAATCGCTGACCCGTCCACCGACCTCCGCCGCGAGGCCGTCCGGTCGCTTGCATCCCTCCGCGTCCCGGAGGACGTAGAGGATCCGCAGGCGGGTCGGATCGGCCATCG
>CAZKYJ010000015.1:10891-14021 GCA_964556355.1 uncultured Verrucomicrobiales bacterium
CCTCGTGGCCGTTGAGGAAGATGATCACGCCATCGTCCCGGAGGACGTTGGCTTCGATCTCCTCGAACCGCTTGGCGACGAACCCGAGTGGACGGTCCGCTATGCGGTGCTGCGCTACTTCCGCCGCGCGCCCGGTTCGGTCGATCCCGAGCCCGCCGCCTGGCTCCGCCGCTGGAGCACCGAGCCCGCCCCGCAGACCACGGTGAGCGGCTGGAAGGGCGACTACCTGGCGCTCGATGGTTCTTACCAGCGCGCCTTTCAAGATTTCCTGCTTTCCCTCGCCGAGACCAAGAGTCCCGCCGCAGTCCTCGTCGAATCCGAGTGGGACAAAACCCTCGCCACCCATCCAGCCCCCTCCCCAGATGAGGCCGCCCGTCTCGCCCGTCGCCAGGAGGACGTTAGAGCAATGCTAACCTCGGGCGATCCGGATGCCGGCCGGCCACTCGTCGAATCCCTCTGCCTCGGCTGCCACTCGCTGGCCGGAGACGGTGTCGGCTTCGGGCCGCCCCTCGATGGTTCCCGAGACCGGGATCCCGAGGGGCTCGTCGCTGCCATCCTCGATCCCGACCAGGCCGCCGAAAACGTATTCCGCCTCTATCGCATCATCACCAAGGACGGCACCACTTTGGAGGGTTTTAAAGCAAGCGAAAGCACCAACACCCTCACCCTCCAGTTCATGGGCGGAGCCACCCAAGAAGTTCCCATCGCCGCCATCGAATCCGCCGGCTACATCGACGGGCGCTCCGTCATGCCGCCCCTCGCCGCCGGGCTGACCGACCGGCAGGTCGCGGATCTGATCGCCTATTTGCGGGACCGTTGAGTCGCGCGCACCGGGAGGAACGCCGACGCGGAGGACGCCCCACATCCGCCGCTTCCGCCACCGGTCGGGCGAAGCCAGGTCGCGGGCGATCGCCCTCTGTTTTCCGGGGAACGGGGTGAGCAGGAGCTCCGTTTGATTCCAATGAATGACACTTTTTTCGATTATGCCCGCCCGACTCCCGATTTCGTGAAAATTTACTGATGAAATAATAGGAAATGGGTGCGTGCGGGTGAATCGGTTGTATTATTGCCGTTTATACATGGCTCAAGCCAGTTCCCTACCTGCCATGACACTTCTCCCCAACGCTCGCGTTCGTGCAGCGGCGGCATGCCTCGCCGTTGCCGCCATGGGCATCGCCGTGCTCTCGCCGACACCGGCGTCGGCTGTCACGATTATTTCAACCAGCTCGACGTCGAGTGCCTACCACAACGGGGTTCACGACACGACCCAGCCGACGACCATCATCACCAGCGGCACCGGCAGGGTCGATACGATCAGCGCGACGCCCGCCGCTTTCACGGCCACGCCGGTCGGCACGGGGTTCACATTCGATTTCACCACGCCAGCGTCGATCGACGCGCGAACCGATAGCGGCGGCCCGCAGCGTGATGTGGTGGGCACCGCGCCGTTCACGGCGCCCACGATGTCGAAAACGCATTCCCTGTTCTCGGTGACCTTCAGCCTCGCTGCCGGGGAGATCGTCCCATTTGAGCTGCAGTTGGGCTATACCCTCGGCATTCTCTCGGGCGGTGGCGACGTGCGCGTTGCGTGGGATCTTCGCGATCTCGCTGCGCCCGCGCCTCTCCTCGGTTCCGGGAATGCCGTGGTGACCTCCGTCACCACCCAGACAGGAGCGCTTACCAATACGCAGAATCTCTCGGGTGGCGCCTCCGGTAGGACGTTCCAGTTCCGTTCTTGGGTCGAAGTGTTCGACAACCTGACAGCCAACTCTGAATCCTTCGCACGGATCGAGTCGCTTGCCCTAAGCGTCGTCCCGGAGCCCACACGGGCGCTTTCACTCTGCCTCGGATTTGCGCTGGTCATCATCCGTCGCAGACCTTGATAGGCCGAAGTCGGGGCGCTCGCGTCCCCGCCCCGCGAAGTCGCTTCCTGAGGCGCGCACGCCCAGGCTAGCCCGCCGACTACACCCGCAGTCCAACGTTTTCGGGAACGACGTCGTTGGGAGTGCTTTCCATCTCTAGCGTGGGGCTGTTCGCCCCAACAATCTTAGGGGGGTGGTGAGTCCACAGCCCAGAGGAAAAAAGATGGATGCGGATCGGCAGCGCCTTCGTACCGCCTCGATTCCCTCCAGGCCACCCACGACGCCACGTCCGGTGATTCCGGTCATTTCGAAGGATCTCGTGTGCCCCCCCGAAAACCCACCCATCATCGCTTGACCTACTGGTCGATCAGTAGTATGGGTGTTGCCAACAACTACTGACCGATACGTAGATTGATGGACAACACACCGCCCACCGAGAGAGAATTGGAGGCGCTGAAGATCCTTTGGGACCGCGGCGAATCGACCGTCCGCGAGATCTGGGAGGCGATGCGCGTGACGGGGAGCGCTTCGCCCTACACCACGGTGCTTTCGCTCCTGCAAGTGATGACCAAGAAAGGCCTCGTCAGCCACCGGCGGGAGGGGAAAGCTCACGTCTACAGCCCGCGGCTGGAGCGCGGTCGCGCCTTCAGCAGTCTCGCATCCGGCTTCCTCGATCGCGTCTTCGATGGGGCGGTCGATGAGTATTTGGCGCATGCGCTCGAAGCGAAGAAGCTCAAAGCGTCGGAGCTCGATGATTTGGAAGCGATGATTGCGGCCGCAAGGATCCGCAGCGGGGAAGGGGGCGGCCAGTGAGCGCCTTGGTGGAATCGCTCGGTGCATGGCTGGCCGACTACTACCTGCTGTCGACCTTGCTGCTCGTTGCCGCCTTGGTTTCCACGGCGATCATGCGCCAGCCCGTGCGCCAGCTCGCCGTGATCCGGGCGACCATCGTTGGCCTCTTCCTCTTGGCGGGGCTTTGCGCCCTCCCAGACTGGGCGTCGGTGCACCTGACGGCGCTCCCTCCCGCGCGGCAAAGCGCGGCGCCCGAGGCGTCGCCGGCCCTCTCCAGCGGGTCGAATGGAGCCGGGGTTCCCGCCGGCGGGGCCGTTTCGACCGAGGCGATGCCACCGGCGATGGCGCCGACCGTACCGGGCGAGACGAACCGGGCGCCCGCTCGGGCGCCGAAGCAAGCCGTGGCTCCGGTCGCCGCGTGGATCTTCGTGCTGGGCACCGCTTCGGTCGCAACATGGTTGGCGCTCGGGCTGTGG
>CAZKYJ010000015.1:14031-18800 GCA_964556355.1 uncultured Verrucomicrobiales bacterium
TGTGGCGGCTCGGCAGGATCTGTCGCGAATCCGAACCGGCTCCCGCACGTGTCGGTGAGACCCTCGAGCGGGTCGCCGGCCCGGCGCCAATGCTCCCACGGCTACGGGTCACCGGTCGGTTGCCCTCGGCGGTGGCGATGGGCATCGTCGATGCGACCATCCTCCTCCCGCGAAAGGTGGTGGAATGTTCCGATTCCGACGAACTGGGCAGTGTGTTGGCGCACGAATGGGCGCATGTGAGAAACGGCGATTTGCGGCTCCTGGCAGTGAGCCGTTGGCTCCTCCTACTGCTCTGGGCGCATCCGCTCTACTGGATGCTGCGGGCACGCCTGCGGCTCGAGCAGGAGAAGTTGGCTGACGCGTCCGCCGCCGATGTCACCAGTCGCCACGACTATGCTGCCAAACTTGTCGCCTGGGCGCGCGCCATGCCCGCGGCCCCCCACGCCGCGCTCGCCTCGGCCGCCGGGATTTGGGAAGGTCCTTCCCAGCTCCGCCGGCGCATCGCCGTCCTCCTCGACGACCGGCTGACCCCCCTGCGCCGTTGTTCTCGCTCGTGGCAGCTCGCCGTCGGGTCAGTGGCCGGCGTATCGGCGGTCGTGCTGTCCCTCCTGACCTTGCGGCCGGCGACCGCCGCCCTCGACAGCGATCCAGTCGCGGCCCAGAGCGCGCGCAGCTCCCCACCCCGCGATGACTACGGCCAAATCCTCGGGCACTGGGAGGTCGTCTCGGTGGAGGGGAACGGCGGAAGTTTCATGGGGCTCGACGAAGATACGAATCCCGGCGACCAGCTCACGATACCTCACGTTCGCGTTCCCCGGGCTGACCATGCGGAGGGGGACGAGCGATTCGTGACCCGTTGGCTCTCCCCCCAGCTCCGCTCCGAGTGGGCACGCGACGATTCGCTGTCCCTCTACCCCGAGACCGACCCGAAGCGTTGCTCCTACAAGGCGACCGGCGGCGATAGCGGGCACTTCGAAGATATCGACAACCCGCCGGAGTATGCGATCTACCGCCTCGACGGCGAAACGTTGACGCTCCTCATCGGTCATCCCCACGACTTCGATGTCAAGAGGGGCACCGATACGGTCCGCAACAGCTCCGGCGATCCCGTGCGATGGCGATGGCGTTTCGTCATCCCCGACTACCCAGAATCGTTCCGTTTGGAACCGGGGAAGCTCCAGCTCCGCGTGACGCTGAGACGGGTCGCTGGCGCTGCAGGCGACGATCATCCTGGCGATGCGCTAGCCGCGGCAGCCTACGCGAAATACCAGATCGAACTCAAAGAGCGCCGGACGCAGGACACCACCGCAGCCGGGCGCAAAGCATGGAACGCGACCACCCTGATCCGGCTCGGCATCGCCCTCGATCAGGCGCGAGACCCCGGTCTGCGCTATTCGATCGCCCTCGCGGCCCTTGGCTACGCCAACTCGCTCGAAGAACACGAGACCTCGGTCCGCCTGGTGGAGGAACTCCTCCAGCACGACCGCGAAGGACTGCCTGCCGCCCGTTGGCTCGCCGAGCTCGGGGGGATCTACGGGCAGCTCGCCGAGTCGGGCGACGATCCGCTCGCCACGTTCGAAAAGGCGGACGACGCCTTCGCCAGAGTCATCGCACGCATCGAATCTTCCGCGGAGCACCGAGCCCCCAGGGCCTACTACCGCCTCATCATGACCCACGCGGATCGCGGTAACGGTGCCCGGCGGATGTTCGAGCTGAGCCAAGACCCGGCTCACCGGGCGGCCGCTGCTGCGCATTTCCGCGACGGAGCCCGAACCCTGGCCGAGCTGAAATCCCGCTCCGCCTCGGGCGAGCGCTGGCAGCCTGGCGACGGCTCGGGAGGTCACGGAGGCGGCGGCGACACCTATTCGTCCGTGTTGGAACGAGTGCTGAGGATGGGCTACGACGAGGGTTGGTTCGCCTCGAATGTCGAAGACGCGGAGGCGCTCGAGCGGTGAGCCCATCGCGCGAATCCCGTTTCTCGCGGGGGGTAGGAGGCGGATCACTCGCCACTACGTCAAGCTCGATCGGAGATCTCGTTGCGCACCATTGCTGGCATTTGTGAAAAAAGCAGGCTTCCATAGCAATCGAGTTGTTGATCTCTCATTCCAATTGATTTTTATGGTTGATGGAACGAAGTAAGGGAAGCACCGCTGGTTGATTCGCGACGATTCTGCTGGCAGAACCCCGCGATTCCATGTTCAAAGGAACCTACCTTTCTTCCCTCAGTGCCTCGGCTACGTGCGTGGTCGGTCGCCTTTTCGGCCTGCGAGACCCGGGGGGGGCGGGGCTTCCGGAGCTCCAGCTTGAGGTCGTCGCGCAGGGACAAATCGTATCACCGGTGGGGATTGCCAACGCCGGCGACGGGTCGGGGCGCCTGTTCGTGGTTGACCAGCGAGGGCTCGTCCACATCCTGAACGACGAGGACATGGTCCTGCCGGAGCCCTTTTTGGATATCGAGTCCCGGCTGGTGCCCGAGCGGGCGGGGTTCGACGAGCGCGGGCTTCTGAGCATCGCCTTCCACCCCGATTTTGGAACCGCGGACGCTGCCGGCGAGGGGCTGTGCTACGTCTACTACAGCGCGCCTTCTCCGGATGCACCTGGCACGTCGGAAGATCCGATCGATCACCGGAGCGTCGTCGCGGAGTACCGGGTTTCGGCGGACGATCCGAATCGGATCGACGAAAGCACCGAGAGGGTGCTCTTGACCATCGATCAGCCGCAGTTCAATCACGATGGGGGGCAGTTGGCCTTCGGGTCGGACGGCATGCTCTACATCAGTACGGGTGACGGGGGCGGCGCCGATGACAACCGGCCCGGGCACACCGGAGGGGGGATCGACCGGCCCGTCGACGCCCTGGGAAATGCCCAAGATACCAGCAAGCTGTTGGGCAAGATCCTCCGGATCGATGTCTTCGGAACCGACGGAGCGACCGGCGAGTACGGCATCCCCAGCGATAACCCGTTCGCCAACTCGGCCGGCGGCGAACGCGAGGAGATCTTCGTCTACGGCCTGCGCAACCCGTGGCGGTTTTCCTTCGATGACGGTGCGGGAGGCAGCGGACTTCTCTTCTGCGCTGACGTCGGGCAAGGGAAGTTCGAGGAGGTCAATATTTTGGATACCGGTCCGGGTGGCGACGCCGGTGGCAACCTCGGCTGGCGGATCAAAGAGGGGACGCGCCTGTTCGAGAATAGCTCACTGGTCGATCCCGGCGGGCTGATCGACCCCGTCGCCGAGTATGCCCACCCGGGCCAAGGCGTGGACGATCTTCTGGAAGTGGGGGTCTCGATCAGCGGCGGTCACGTCTACCGCGGTTCGGAGATACCGGCTCTCGTGGGAACCTACGTTTTTGGCGACTGGAGCAGTAGTTTTGCGGCGCCTGGTTCGGGGACGCTCCTCGGGATGGAGCCCGACGGGCTCGGGGGATGGGAGATCGCGGTCTTCGAGGTGCTCGGTGGAAACCCCGTCCCCTATTTTCTCAATGCCTTTGGCGAGGACGAGGAGGGTGAGATCTACATCGCCGCCAAGACGACCTTGGCCCCCAGCGCAACCGACCCCGTCACCGACGAGCCCACCGGAACGATTTTCCGCCTTCGCCCGCTCCCGCCCCCGGTTGACGTCACCCTGGCGCCCAGCAAAGACAACAGCCTTTACGAGGAATTTCCCACGCGGTCGAACGGTGACGGGAACCACCTCTTCGCCGGGACGACCGATGCCAGCATGAACAACTCGGCCCAGCGGCGGGCGCTTCTCACGTTCCCCATCGCCGCATCGGTTCCCGCGGGGGCGGTGATCGAAAGTGCCAGTTTGGAGCTCCGCGTCACCAAGACCCCGATCCCTCCGGCCGGGCCCGGCATCTTTGCCCTCCATCGGCTGCAGAACGACTGGGGGGAGGGAACCTCGAGCGGCTCGGGACAGGGGGGCGCCGCAACGCCTGGCGATGCGACCTGGAGCCACGCGTTTTTCGACACTGAAACCTGGACGACTCCTGGAGGTGATTTCGAAGTGGCGGCGTCGGCCACGGGCGATGCCGGAGCTTCGCTGGGAAACTTCGTGATCACCGGGGGCGGGATGGTGGCCGACGTGCAGCATTGGCTCGACGCGCCCGATCAGAACTTTGGCTGGATTCTCGTCGGCGGGCCGGAGTCCAAGTCGGCCCGGCAGTTTGCCAGCCGGGAGAACCCGACGGTGGGAAACCGCCCCGAACTGGCCGTCCGCTACCTTCCCGGGCTACCCCGATCCCGCCGCGAGGTCTGGCTCGACACCTTCGTTCTTCCCGGAACGTTCGTGGCCGATCTCGACGATCTCGATGGCGATTCCTTGGTCAACCTCATCGAGTACGCGCTCGCCCTCGACCCCGATAGCCGCGACAGCGGGGCGGTCGTCCCGGGCATCCGTTCCGGCCAGAGCGGGTTCGTTTTCACCTTCCGGCGCGACCCCCGCGCGATCGACCTCACCTATCGTGTGGAGACATCCGCGGCCCTGGGCGTTTGGACGGTGGTCGCGGAGAGCGCGGGCGGCGCCGTCACCTCCGGTAGCGGGTTTCTCGCCGAATCGCCGGTGGGCAATGAAGCTCCACTCGTCGAGGTCGCGGTGGATGTCGCGGGGGGCGGCGGCGCCACCTTCGTCCGGCTGACCGTCATCCGCAGTCCCTGAAGACCCGCGATCCTGCTCTAGCGGCCACCCATGACAAAAACCGCCCCGCCGAGGGCATCCCGGGAATGGAGTTTCACCTTCCCGCGGGCGATGAGATCGCGCAGATTGGCGTTCG
>CAZKYJ010000016.1:0-18437 GCA_964556355.1 uncultured Verrucomicrobiales bacterium
ATATGCATCCACGTGAGGAGGGCGTTGTCGCGAAAATAGCGGAACTGCGAAACGCCGCCCTCCGCGGCCGGCAGGTAGCGGACCGGAGCGGGCACGTTGATCGGCTGCACCCCGCGCCAGCAGAGGCGGACGGCGACCTCGACATCGAAGTCGAAGCGCCGCGCGAACGCCGTCTCATCCATCACGCCCACCAGGGGCGCCAACGGGTAGAGCCGGAAGCCGAAGAGCGAGTCGTGGATGCCGCCCCAGAGGGTCTCGAGGTTCGCCCAGAAGTTTGAAACCCTCCGCCCGTTGACGCGGAGCGCCGGCGCCTCGGCACCGAACACGGGCTCGCCGAGAATCATGCTGGCCGGGTGCTGGCGCGAACGCGCCACGAACGGCCCGATGAGCTCGGGGGGATGCTGGCCGTCGGCGTCCATGCAGAGTGTGTGGGTGAAACCGGCGGACAATGCCTCACGGGCAGCGTGTAGGATGGCCGCCCCTTTACCCCGGTTGACGGGGAGCGCGAGAACGCGGAATCTCGCAGGCTCGCCAACCTCGCCCTCCAGCTCCCGGAGTGCGTCGAGCGAGCCGTCGGTGCTCCCGTCGACCACCACCCAGACCGGGCGCCATTCGGCGAGCGCCGCGCGCACGGTTTCGACCACTTTGAGCCCCGTGTTGAAACTTGGGATGATGACGAGGTAGCTGGGAGCGGCGGTCATGAGGAAAGATGCCGCCGGTAGTAGTCTTCGAGTTCCGCGACGAATGATTTCGTGTCCCCCCCGTCCGGGAAGGTGATGCGCTCGCCGAGCCGGAGGCGGTAGTGCAGGGGAAAGCGGGGCTTTTTACCGAACGGCCACCCCTTGCCGAGGAAGCGCGAGTTCGCCTCGAGGAAGACCGTCTGTACCGGGGCGCCGGAGCGCTTGGAGATCAGCGCGAAACCTCCCTTGAACGGGTTGACGGGCGGGCGCACCATCCGGGTGCCCTCGGGGAAAACGAGGAGGTGCGTCCCCTTTTCCAGTTGCTCGCAGGCCTGCTTGACCATCGAGGCCGGGGCGTCGTTCCGGATGTAGCCCGCCAGCCGCGCCCCGCCACCGAGCACCGGGTTGTCCCAGATCTTCGCCTTCATCACACAGACGACGTTCGGCACCCTGGCGATGACGAAGATGGCGTCGAAGAGCGTGAGGTGGTTGGGCGCGATGATCACGGGCGGGGCACCGTTGAGTTCGGCGAGCGCATCGGACTCGATGCGCATTCCGCCCATCACGACGACGACCCGAAGGAAGAACCGGAAGAGGTAGTGGATGCACGCCCGGCCCACGCGGGGGCGCAGGCGGCGCGGCAAGACGATCTCCAGCACCATGCATATCCCCGTGAAAAGCAGTCCGACGACGCCGAACAACGAACCGGCTACGGCGAGGATCACGTACCCCCAAAGCTCCCACGCCCAGCCCGCGCTCTCGCGCCGCGGGAGGCTTTGCGAGGGATCTCCCCCAAGATGTTCGTTCACCGTCTCCAAACCCCACCATAGAGCGATCTTCCCAAACGAAAAGTGCCGGTCACGCATCCCCGACACCAAACTGCTGCGCGCAAAGCACGCTGTAGAACGCCCCCTCGACGGAAAGTTCGGAATGGGTGCCCCGCTCGACGATGCGCCCGTCCCGCATCACCAGAATCTGGTCGGCCGTGCGGATCGTGCTCAGCCGGTGCGCCACGACGAAGGTCGTCCTCCCCGCCATCAGTTCGGCCAGCGCTTCCCCGACTGCCGCCTCGCTCTCGCTGTCGAGCGCGCTCGTCGCCTCGTCGAGCACGAGGATCGCCGGATCTCTCAAGATCGCGCGCGCGATCGCGATCCGCTGGCGCTGGCCGCCCGAGAGCCGGGTGCCCCGATCCCCCAAAAGAGTCTCGTAGCCGTCGGGTAGCGACTCGATAAAATCCCGGAGCCGCGCCTTCTCCGCTGCGGCGACAATCTCGTCGAACGGTGCCCCCGGTCGGCCGTAGGCGATATTCTCCGCCACCGTTCCACCGAAGAGGACGACGTCTTGGGGGACCAGTGCCATCTGTTTGCGCAGCGCGCCCAGCGGGTAGTCTGCTAGCGGGCGACCATCGATCCGGATCAATCCAGCCTGGGGATCAAAAAGCCGCAGCAGGAGCGCGGCCACCGTGCTTTTCCCCGCGCCGCTCGACCCCACCAGGGCCACCCGCTCGCCGGCGTTCGCCGAAAAAGAGACATCCTGCAAAACCGGCTGCGTCGGGTTGATCGGGTAGGCGAAGGTGACGTCATCGAACTCGACAGAGCCCGCCAAACGGGCCGGCAGCGCCCCTTCCATCCCCAGATCCTCGGGCTCCTCGTGCAGGATCCAGAGCACCCGCTCGCTGGCCCCGAGAACCCGCTGGAGCCGACCGAACACCTCGGCCAGCGAGCCGAGCGAGCCCGCGGCGAAGAAGAGGTAGAACATGAACGCCGTGAACTGCCCCGGCCCGAGACGCCCCTCCTGGATGAGCCGCGACCCATACCACATCACCAGCACCCACGAGGCGAAGATCACCCCCATGATGATGCAGACGAAAAGCGCCCGGTAGCGCGCCCCCGCCACCAGCGGACCGAGCATCGTCCAGATCTTGCCGCGGTAGCGCTCCGCTTCCCAGCGTTCGTTGGTGAACGCCTTCACGCTCTGCATCCCGTGCAGGCTCTCTTCGACCACCACGGCGCTGTCCGCGAGCGCCTGCTGGGAGCGTTGCGAGATATCGCGGATCCGCCTCCCGAAAAACCATCCCGCCAGCGCCCCGACGGGCACCACCGCCAGCACCACGAGACCGAGTCGCGGCGACATCCCGAACATGAGCGCCAGCCCACCGACCGACAGCGCCGTGTGCCGGAGCACGGTCCGCGCGTCCGCGATGCAGAACTCTTGCAGCACGGCGAGATCCGCGAGGATCCCACTCCCGATCGCCCCGATCCGGCTGCGCGCGTAGAACTCCATCGGCAGGGTGACCAGCTTTCCGTAGACCTCCTGGCGGAGCCGTGCCAGCGCCCGCTCTCCCACCTCCGCGAAGAGGCCGAGGTCGAAGTAGACCGCGACGAGAATGAGCAAGACCGTCACCAGCAGGACGAGGGAGATGGCATCGACACCCTCCAGCCAGGTGGGCAGTCCTGCCGGAGACCCTTCGCCCCCGTCCCAGGTCTCGTTGATGAGAACGCTGGTGAGAAACGGGAACACGAGTTGCAGCGCCGCCGCCGCGAACAGCGCGAATGCGGCCGCCGCGAGCTTTGGCCAATGCCCCCCACAGAGCCCGAGCAGGAGCCTGCCCAAACCCGACAACGAGGCCTTGCCCACCGCGGCCGTGGGTTTTTCTTCGGATAGTGAGGGCTCTTCGGTTGCCACGCGCCTGACCCTAGCCAGCTTCCCACCTCCGCCAACTGCTTTGCCGCAAGATCCCGCACCATTGCCCACCCGCCCACCAACCGAATCTCTGCCGGCGCTCGACTATCTCGGGAGCGGGTCGCTCAACCACATTTTCGGCCACGACGATTGGGTGCTCAAGGTGCGGCGCTGGAACCTGCTGGGCATCGCTTCCCGAGCATTCCTTTCCCCGCGGTGGCTCGCGCGGGCCGAGAGGACGCTCGGTGGTTGCCTGCTGCCGTCCGCCAAGACCGGCCGGATACGGTTCGTGGCACCACGTGTCGGATCGGGCGGAACCACCTGCTACCGGGTGCGCGCCGCACGGATCGTTCCGCGGCTCCCGCCCGATGATTTTCTTGACCACCGCCTCGCCGGTGCCGATGCCGGGGAAACCGTCCGCCTGCTCGGCGCCATGCTCGACGTTCTCGAGCTCGCGGCGGCACGCGGGTTCCACCTAGCCGACTTCATCATGAGCAATTTCGCCTTCTACAACGGCGCGCTCGTCATCGCCGATCCAGACCTCCTCGTCCCCCGCCATTTTCTCCGCTGGTCGCCCACCTGTATCGTCACCGCCTGGCAGTTCCGCATCCACCTGGGCAGGGACTACGACCGGTTGCTCGTCGCGAAATCCTCCGGGGCGACTCCCGATGCCGGGAACGCGATCGCCCGCTTCCGCAGCGAGCTCCCGCGGCGGCTGCGCGCGTTGACGACGCCTCCGCTCCGGGAGAGACTGGATCCCCCCCAGCCCGCCCGGCTACCCGAACGTCTCGTTCGCTCCGCGACCCGTGTCCTCAATGCCCGCATCGACCAGCCATGACGCCGCCGACTGATCCCCTCGCGAACCTGCCCCACGGTGAGGAGTTCCGCTTTGTCGACCGTATCGAATCGCTCGTCCCCGGCAGGTCCGCCACGGCGAGCTACCTCCTGCGTGGGGACGAGCACTTCCTGCGCGGCCATTTTCCCGGGACCCCGATCATGCCCGGCGTGCTCCTCGTCGAGGCGCTCGCCCAGCTCGGCGGCGTCGTCGCCCAGTGCGATCCCGAGCACCCCCCGATGGACGACCTGCGGCTCGCCGCCATCCGCTCGGCCAAGATCACCGGTGCCGCCGCCCCGGGCGAACGCCTCACGATCACCGCCGAGGTCACCGGGCGGTTGGGCGACCTCGTGCAGGTTGCCGGCAGCGTCGCCTCCGGTGGAAATGCGCTCCTCCGCGCGCAGGTCACGCTCTCCGGAACCGGGACACCCTAGCACGATCACCCACGCATCCGGCGGGTTGGGTCAGACGAATCAGGGGCAAGCGGCGGCATCCCGCCAACGCCTCAAAACCCAACCAAATCACACCATGATTGAACTTGCTATCGTATTCGCAGTCGTCGCGATCCTCTGCGCGATTTTCGGCTTCCGGAGCGCTGCCGGAACCGCCGCCAGCGTCGCCAAAATCCTCTTCGTTATCTTCCTGATCTTGGCCATCGTCGGCTTCTTCCTCTAAGCAAAGGCGCTAGGCCGACCCCTTGAGCACCGTCTCCCGCCAGAAATGGCGGGAGATCTTGCCGCGGCCGTCGGGCTCCAACCCGTCTGCCACCACCCACCTCCGGGGCACCTGCCACAGCGGCAGGATCTTCGCGCACTCCCTCCGGGCATTCTCCAAATCCGCTCCTCCGACAAGCTTCACGCAAGCCACGATAACGTCCCCCCTTTCCGCATCGGTGGCGGGGACACCGAAGACCACACACGCCTCGACCCCGGGCAGCCGGCCGACCACCGCCTCGACGCAGCCCGGGTCGACCTTGCGCCCCGCCACGTTGATCGTATCACCCGCCCGCCCTAGCAAATACACCTCATCGCCCTCGGCCACCTCCGCCAGGTCCGTGGTGCGGAACACCCCGCCCTCCAGCTGGAGCTGGGCACCTGGCGCGGGCCAGTAGCATTCGCCCACCGCCGCGCTCGCCACCTGCAGGCAGCCGTCCGCCCCCACCGAAAGCGTGACTCCCGAGAGAGCACGGCCCACCGGGGCACGCCCGTGGCCGCGGGGCTCTTGGGTGGCGTCGAAGGCGATCCCGCCGCACTCGCTGGCCCCGTAAAAATTGTGGATCTTAAGCCCGGCATCTTCGAAGACCGCCCGCTCGAGATCGGTGGTCAACGGGGCTCCCGCCGAGATGGCCAAGGCGATCTCGCCGCTCTTTAGGACACCCGCACGGTGCCACGCTTTCCACATCGCCGGAACGGCCGGAAGGACCGCCCGGCCGGCGAGCTGCAACGCGGCTCCCACCGCCCCCGGGAGGGGGGACTCCACCAGGACGAGCGGGATTCCGCAGAGCAGCAGCGGCGTGACCAGATTGGAAAACCCGTAGGAGTGCGCCATCGAGATGACCCCGATATTCGCGATCTCTGGCTGCAGGCCCATCGTGGCGATGATGGCGTCCGCGTCGGCGGCGAGCTGGTGGTCTCTGAACAGCACCAACTTTGGGGTTCCCGTGCTCCCGCTCGTCATTTTGACATGTGCCGCCCAATCGGGCAGCCCCCGCAGAAGGTGCCCCTCCGGCATGGTGCCGTCGACCGGGACGAGCGGTACCCCCGCCCGCCACGCGCGGAGCACCTCTACCAAAAAGCCCACGCCACCACCGGTTGCCACCACGGCTCCCGCCGGCTCCGGCGCGGATTCGCCCTCCCGCAGCAGGTCTGCATACGTCCACTCCCTACCGCGGGCATCCCGCACCGCAACCGCCTCGCGACGTCCGTCAGCAAGCTTTGTCCAGCGATCGTAGAGCATCCGGGCACCTAAGCACACCGAGGGGACGCCCGACACTCACTTTCCGATTTTGCCCCTCGCCCATCCGGTCTTTATTCGCGCCGTGGCCTTTTCCCCGCTCCAGAACCTGCCCTCCCGCCGCCGGGTCGTCGTGACCGGCGCCGGAATCGTCACGTCCATGGGGTGCGGTTGGGAGGCCAACGCCGAGGGGTTCCGCACCGGTCGGCGCGCGCTTCGTGAGGTCACCCTGTTCGATACCTCGCCGCAGCGGTCACACATCGCGGGCGAGGCGACCCTCCCCGCCGGGATGGTCGACGCGACCCGCTGTTCACCCCGGAGGCTCGCCCGTTTGGGCCGCGCCTCGCGCCTCCTGATCGGCGCCGGGCAAGAGGCTCTCGCCGCGGCCGGCTGGCGGATCCCGGAATCCGGCCTCGCCGATATCCCCACCGTGCTCGGCACCTCCGCCGCCGCTATGGAGTTTGGCGAGGCCTTCTACCGCCACGCGATCTCCCCCGATCACGGTGGGCGCGGCCAGGCCACCAGCGTGCTCTCCTACCAGCCACAGGCGCAGGCGCTCGATCTCGCCGCGGCCACCGGCATCCACGGTCCCGCCACGATCGTCAGCAACGCCTGCGCCTCGGGCGCCAACGCCATCGGCCACGCCTTCCACCTCGTGGCCAGCGGGCGCGCCGACCGCGCCATGGCCGGGGGTTACGATGCGCTCTGCCAGCTCGTCTTCGCCGGATTCGACTCCCTGCAGGCGCTGAGCACGACGACCCCTCGTCCCTTTGCCCGCGATCGCGACGGATTGGCCATCGGCGAGGGCGCCGCCCTCGTCACCCTCGAAACCCTCGAGGCCGCCGAAACCCGGGGGGCGCACGTGTTGGCGGAAGTCGTCGGCTACGGCGCCGCGACCGACTCCCACCACCTCACCCAGCCCCACCCCGAGGGCAGCGCTGCCGTCCGGACGATGGGCGCCGCTTGCCGGGAGGCGGGCATCGCACCCGCCGAGATCGACTACATCAACTCCCACGGGACCGGCACCCCGCTCAACGATTCCGCCGAGGGCGCCGCCATCGTCGCCTGGGGGGGAGCCGATGCCGGCCGGATCGCCGTCAGCTCAACAAAAGGCGGAATCGGCCACCTCCTCGGGGGCGCCGGGGCGGTCGAGTCCGTCATCTGCCTCATGGCGCTGGAAGGCGGTTGGATTCCTCCCAACGTGCCGGTCGCCGATCCGGACCCCGTCGCGGCGGGATTCGACCTGGTCACCGCACCCCGCCCGGCAGGGCTTCGCTATGCTCTCACCAACTCGTTCGGCTTCGGCGGGTCCAACGCCACCCTCATCTTCCGTCACCCCACCCGATGACCCGCATCGCCATCACCGGGAGCGGCGCCGTCTCCCCCGCCGGCTGGGGCATCGCCCCCCTCCACCAAGCCGCCGTCGCCGGGATCCCGCTCGAAGCGCTCCCCGTCCCCTCGCTCCCGGGTAAGAGGGCGTTCGACGGATTCCGGGTGCCGCCACCGACCGGGCGCCCTCCCTACGGGCGCCACCCACGCCTGCGCCGCGCCAGCCCGATCGCCCGCTACGCCCTCGCCGCCGGCCTGGAAGCCCTCGGTCCCGCCCGCGCCGCCGCCATCGCCGACGGCACCCTCGATTGCGGGGTCATCTTCACCGTCATGAACGCCTGTGTCACCTACAGTGCACGGTTTTTTGGTGAAGTGTTAGACAACCCGGCCAGCGCCAGCCCCATCCTTTTCCCCGAGACCGTTTTCAACGCCCCGTCCAGCCACGTCTCCGCCTTCCTCGGTTCCCATGCGCCCAACGACACCCTCGTCGGCGACGAGGCCACCTACCTTGTCGGACTCGACCTCGCCGCGCAGTGGCTGATCGACCGGCAGGTCGATGCCTGCCTCGTCATCGGCGCGGAGGAACTCGATTGGGTGACCGCCGAAGGCAACCGCGCCTGCCGCGCCGCTGCGCCGGCCGCCGAAGGCGCCGGCGCCCTCGTCCTCGAGCGTTCGGAGGACCCCCAGGTCGAGCTCGCCCAGACCACCGACGCCCTCCCCTACCTGCCCTCCCGCGAGGGAGCGATCGCCTCGGTCGAGGCCCAGCTCCCGCCCGCCCCCGACATCGACCTGGCCCCGCTGATGGGCAACGCGATGGGCGCCGCCGCCGCCCTCCGCTGCGTGGCCGCCATCGCCCGTGGCAGCGACGCCCGCATCGTGGTGGCAGGCTCGAACCAGCAGGCCGCCGGGGCGCATATCCGATTTCACTAACATGTCCAGAAACATTCTCGTCACCGGCGCTAACGGGGCGCTCGGCCAAGCCATCGCCCGCGCCTTTCTCGCGGTCGGTTCCATAGAAACCGTCTTCCTCGGCGTGCGGGGCAACCGCGAAGCCGCCGCCGCGCTCGCGGGCGGCCATCCCGGCCGCGTGCGCCTCCTTGACCTCGACGTCTCCGCACCCGAGGCATGGGATGCGGCCATCGCCGAGGCGGGGAGGCTGGACATCCTCGTGAACAACGCCGGGTTCCACGACGACCACCTCCTCGCCACCATGCCGACGGACAGCTGGCGGGGCGTGCTTGACGCCAACCTCGGCGGGGTCTTTTACGGCTGCCGTGCCGTCACCCGCCCGATGATGGCGAACCGCTTCGGCCGCATCATTAATATCGCCTCCCTCAGCGCCCTCCTCGCTCCCGCCGGCCAAGCCAACTATGCCGCCGCCAAGGCCGGTGTCATCGCCCTCTCCCAGTCGTTTGCCAAGGAGGTCGCCCGCGCCGGCATTACCGTGAATACCATCTGCCCCGGCTACATCGAAACCGAAGCCCTCGCCGCCATGGACGCCGACGCCCGCAAAGCCACCGCCCGCAGCATCCCCATGCGCCGCATGGGAAAACCCGATGAAGTCGCCGCCGCCGTCCGCTTCCTCGCCTCCGACGAGGCCAGCTACATTACGGGAGCAACCCTGAAGATCGACGGCGGAATCCTTTAGGGCCTGGCCCCAACGCCACAGAATGCCACCGGTGTGACGTCTTTCGGTTCGCGCGTTGGGGTGGCGGGCTTCCGGATGGGGACATGGTGGCGGGTGGCGCTGCCTACTCCCCCCGCAGGAAGGCGAGGAGGCCGGCGAGTTGGGCTTCCGACCAGTTCGCTTCCAGCCAGTCGGGCATCAGCGATTGGGGGAGTGCCTCGATCCGCTCGATATCGTCGCGCAGAAACGTTTCCTCCAGTCCGAGCGGCTGCCGGAGAGTGAGGCTCGTGGGGGTATCCGATCCGATGAGGCCGACGGCGCCGCGCCCGTCTTTGAGGGTCACCGCGTAGCCGGTAAATCCCGCGAGCACCTCGTGGTTCGGCACCACCACGTGGAGGAGGATCGCCTCTTTGGACTGGTTCCGGATGCCGTAGAGATCCGGCCCCACGTTGAACCCGGTTCCATCCAACCGGTGGCAGCTGGCGCAGGCTGCGGCGAAAACCTCGCGGCCGAGACCCGGGTCACCGTCTTGCTTGGCCACGGGCTCGAGCGCTGCGTAGACCGCCATCCTTGCGACGCCCCCAGCGGTTTGGAATAGCTCGCGGGCGCGCCCGGCATCCGCGCGTTCCAGGGCCGCCCGCTGGGCCGGGCCGAGGCTCGAGACCGGAACTTTCCCCTCTTCGAGAAGATCGAAAAGTCGCACCACCCCCCCGTCGATGGCAACGAGGCGGGCCAGCGTCGCCTGGCGGAGAACCGGCGACAGTTCCCCGTCCAGTAGGGATACGATCGTGTCGCCGTCGAGATAGCGCAAAGCACCCACCATCCACGGCGCGAACTCGGCCGCGCGAATCCCGTTCGCGAGAACCGCTTTCCCCGCCGCTCCCCCGTGGCCGAGGAATCGGACGAAAACCTCCGGACTGCTGCGTGAGATCGCCTGGCAAGCCTCGGCGAGAATTTCCGCCACGTCATGTTCGATGCCGGAAAGCGCTGCGACCTTTTGCGCGTCGCTCAATGACGACGCCATGACCCGGTCCACGAAGCCGGGCGGACTAACGCCGAGCTCGGCGTGCTCGGCTATGAAGCTGACCGCGGGCACAGGCAGCACCTGTTCCCGGGTCTCCGGCGCTAGCAAAAGTTCCCAGATCTCGCGTTCCCGCCCGGCGACGCCGGAGAGCACCGCCGCCCGCAACCACCGGTCTCGTTCCGCGCTTAATCCAACGAGACCGAGCGTGCGGGTGGCCTGCTCGGTAGTGACCTCACCGAGCACCACCGCCGCCCAGAACCCCACTTTCGCCTCGTCGTGCCAAGCGAGCTCGAGCACCCGCGCTTCCAAGGACTCGTCCACCTCGCCCCGCCCTGCCAGAATCCGAAGTGCGGTCTCCCGCACCATCGGTTCGGGGTCTTCTAGGCCGCGGGCAATCGCTGGCCCGTCGTGCCTCCCCATCCAGAGGGCAACGACCCGGGACTCGGCAGGGGCATCCCGATCCACCATGAACGTCTCACCCCTCTCGATCGCCAACCGCATCGCGGTATCGCGCTCCCACGCGCCGGCGGCATCGCCCGCACCCGAAACCCGATAGATCCGCCCACGATCGCGTCCCCCTTGGAAATCCGTACGCGCCCGCACCTCCTCCGGGAGGTAGTCGGGGTGCTCGATAACATCGCGCTGCATATCACAAACGAACAGCGCCCCGCCCGGCCCCTCCACGAGGAATACCGGACGGAACGCGTTGTCCCGGCTTCTCAGGAACTCGGTCTCCCCGTCGAAGCGCACCGCCGAATACGTGGCGCCGTCCGGGACCAGCCGGTCCACATGCACGAGATTCGCGGTGGGATCGCAGGCCAGGCTCGCCCCGTGGTAACGCTCCGGCAGAGCTGTGCCCCGGTAGATCGTGACGGCGCAGGCCGCGCTGAAGGTGCCCGCATGCGAATCGGCTGTCGTCACATTGTCACTGATCGGAAACAATCGGGCAGCCGGGTTCTCGCTTTGCAACAGATCGTCCACCCGGTCGGCAGGAGTCACTTCCACCGATTCCGAGAAGGCCAGCCGGGGGTTCCGCTGGAGGTATCGCGAGGGGAGCACCACGTGCTTGTTCTGAATCCGGTTCGTACAGAGGAACCGCCGCCAAGCATTGTCGAAGGCGATCCCGTACTGGCTGCGCCCGTCGAGCGCCTCCACCCGGCCGGTCAACGGGTGCCACCGGACGTCGCCCCCCGGAACGGGGGGCGCGTCGGAACCCGGCACCCGGATTTCGCCACCGCTCAACCCGCCCGCGAAATAGATCCACCCGTCGGGCGCCAGCGTCGGATCGTTCACCCGGAGCTGCGTTGACTTTTTCGTTTCGAATCCGGTGAGCACGACTTCGCGGTGATCGGCGACCGCGTCGCCGTCGGTATCTTCGAGGTACAGCACGTCGGGCGCGTCGGTCACGATGATCCCCGCTTTCCATGGCATGACCCCGGTGGGAAACCGGAGGTCCCCCGCAAAGTCGGAAACCCGCTCGTATTGCCCATCGCCGTCGGGATCGTCGAGGAGAGCTACGGTTCCCTTCCCCTCATCGACCGGATACCCCCTGCCCTCGACCACGAACAGGCGCCCCTGTTCGTCGAAAGCCATCGCGATGGGATCCACCACCTCCGGCTCCGCCGCCACCAGCGCCACCTCCAGCCCCGGCTCCAGCTCGAAGCCGGTCTCCGCCCGGGCCACGAGGCCCTGCAAAACCAACGCGAGCACCAGGATACTTCCCCTCAATGCATTTCGACATCGACGGTGCCGATGCCTCCTCGGAAGTAGTTGAAGACAACGTTCGGATGCTCGGCCAACAGCGACATCGGCACGGCCGCGTCGGCGATCCCCTTCGAGATCATGAACGCCGTGAGCCGCTGGCCGAACGGGTTGTCGTGGGTCCCTGCCTGCCAGATGGAAACCCGTTCGGCCGCCCATGTTTCTACCGGCCCCACCGTCACCGCGCGCGTCGGCACGAGCGTCACGTTACCTCCGCCCGACGTCCGGGCGTTCTGCATCACGGTCACCGGATGGAGGTCGACCACCCGGGTCGCCAGCTTGCGGTATTCTTCGGGCGACGGCGGGGCCTCGGCATACGCCCCCTCCCGCCGGAACGGGTCGTTGAACGCCCAGTGCTTAATGTCTCCCTGACCTCCCTGCATGACGGCACAGCGCACGCCGGACTCCCAGCTTCTCCGAAAGGCGGTAGTATCGACGGCCGGAAAATGGAGGTTGCTTTCCGGCATGGCCAGCTCCGGGCGAAGGCGGGCGAAGCAAAGTTCGCGATCGGCTTTTTCGAAGGACAGAGGATGGTCAGGGGGCACGACCTTCCCGTCGATCACCCACTCGTCCATCCCCCAAAAGTGGGCGTCTTTCAGGGGGAGGTCGAAGGCGTTCACCAGCTGGGCGACCAGGGGCAGCTGCTCCGTCGGCCCGATGGGCCCGCAGATCCCGACGGGGTTGTCCGGTGTCGATTGCCGCCATGACTCGATGTATTCGAGCGCCTCGGCAAGATAGAACGATTCCAACGTGTCGAACATGCGAACCGCGAATCCGGGACGTGCCAGCTGTTCGATATCACGGCAGGTCAGCGCCGCCGCATCGGCGATGATCTCGCTCTCCAAGGTGGTGAAATCCCACCATTCGGGGGCTAGGACGCTAAGTTTTCGACTCATAATCGTGGTTGGTGAGACAGTTGTCGCCGAGGGCTTCGGCCATCGGGTCCCAGCCCGCGTCGCCGAATCCGTAGTGCAGGTGCCGGCGCCATCCCTCGGCGTGCTCGAACCGTCCTGATTGCTCACCCACCTCGCGGGAAAAAGCATCCAGGGTGGCGACGTAGGATCCGCCCTGGCTCGATTCGAGCCAGGAGTCTTGGCTGACGTGCATCTTGAGCGCCTCCCGCTTGCGGTGGTGGACGGCGCCGGTATTGACATACGAGCCCGCCACCACCTTGATCCGGAGCGGATCGCATAGCCCTTGGGGCATGCAGTGATAGAGGCAGACCGGGGCCTCGACGTGCGGGCGATGGGGCTCGGTCACGAAGTTCTTGATCCCCCGCGAGAACGCCGCCGTCACCGCGAGCCGGCACACGTTGGTATGATCTTCCATGTAGTCTTGCGGAGACGGGACGAGCAAGATCGTGGGAGCGACCTCCCGGATGACCGCACCCAGCTCGCGGAGGGTCGGCACGTCGTAGAGCACTTCGAGATCGTCACGCAGGCTCGGGTGGTAGGTGGCCCCGAGGAAGCTGGCGGCGGCGCGGGACTCCGCCGCGCGGATCTCGCGGAGTTCGTCGGCCGGATGGACCAGGCTCCCTCCCGAGCCGGAGGCGACGTTCATATAATGCAGCTCGTAGCCCGCCTCCCCGAGGAGGAGGAGCGTCCCGGCCATCATGAATTCGATGTCGTCCGGGTGCGCGTGCACCGCCATGGCAACTTTGCGGCTCACAGTCAGTAGGGACGGTTGTTGGGGATTTGCGAGCGTCCACTCCCGTCGCCAAGGCTCCCGACCCGAAAGCGGCGAGAACTCGCCGCACTCCAAGGAACTAGCGTCCTGCGCTTCGGGCCGGGATGCCTTCGGTATTCTTTGGACTGCGGTGACTGGTCACCGCTTCGGTCAGCGAGGCTTGCCGAGCGAACCCTCATCGTTGTTCCACCTTCACCGGTTTCCCTCCCTCCGCCGCCGAGCGGTCGGCCGCAAAAATGATCTCGTGCGTGCGCACCGCTTCATCGAGGCCCGCCAGCGGCATGGCGGTGCCTCCGTCGATGGCGGTGAAGAAGGCGTCGAACTCGCTCTGGTAGGGGTGGTCGCTCACGTCACCGCTGTCCATAAGCTTCATGGACAGCTCGCTCCAGCGCGCCTTGTCGAGCCCCAGCTTGTTCGAGTGGAACTTGTCGTCGAGGAGGCTGCCCTCGCTCCCAAGAAGGTGGGTGTGGAAGTAGTATGGCTGCAGGCAATCGATCGACGATGTGCATTTCCCGATCCTGCCATCCGCGAACTTCAGCAGCGTCACGCTCGTCGTATCGTACTCGTAGGCTTCGAAAATCTGACTCCGGGTTCTGTTGGCCAGGCTCGTCACTTCGACGACATCGGATCCCATGCAAAGCAGCAGCGCATCCAGCGCGTGGCAGCCCGCCGACAGCAAACTGCTTCCGCCCCCGTCCTTCCTCACGTTCCAGCGGAATTGCCCGTACCACGGACCGACCCCGTGGTAGTAGTCGACCTCGCCGTAGTGGATGTCCCCCAAGAGCCCCTCGTCGATAATCTGCTTCGTCACGGAAAACTGGCTAGAGAATCGCGCTTCGAAACACAGGCAGAACTGCACCCCTGCCTTCTTGACCGCGTCCCGGATCGCGTAGACATCCCCCAGGTTCAACGCGAACGGCTTCTCCAAAATGATGTGTTTCCCGGCCTCCGCCGCGGCGATCGCGTGCTCGCGATGTTGCCACGGATAGCTGGTGATCGAGACGGCATCGATCCCGGGATCGGCGAGCAAGGCACCGACGTCTTGGTAGGCGCGCATTCCTCCAAGATCCGCAGGGTCTAGCCGGCGGGACGAACAGACCGCGCTCACCTCGCCCAGCCCCCCGTTGTTGATAGCGTCGATATGGGCGGTTGCCGCCCATCCGTACCCGATAATTCCGACCTGTGTTTTCTTCATTGGGATTCTTTCATTTCGACCAGCATCTCACTGATGTGCCTCCGGATGACCGGCTCGGCCCCTTTCTCCAGACAGCTCGAGCGTGCCCGCCAGGTGGTGTACCCGCCCAGCGCAAACTGTTCGGGCGGCGGGAGGTAGCCCTCCGCGCCATTGGCCAGCGAGATATTCATCGTCATGGGATAGGCGCTGGCGCCTTTGATAGCCAGGCCGGTCGAGCCGTAG
Source organism: uncultured Verrucomicrobiales bacterium (assembly GCA_964556355.1). Lineage (GTDB taxonomy): Bacteria > Verrucomicrobiota > Verrucomicrobiia > Verrucomicrobiales > DEV007 > CAZKYJ01. The sequence continues at coordinate 14,995 of CAZKYJ010000016.1, forward strand.
ACCTCGCAAGGGATCGCCGCGATGGCGAAGCCGTCACCCAGCGCGATCGTCTGCAAAACGATCTTTCTACGGGGCGGGAGTTCGGCAAGCAGAACGGTCTCGCGAGCGTAGTTCTCTTCCCACGTCCTCACCGGGCGATCACCGAGTTTTTCGTCGAGGTAGGTCCGGGCGGAAGCCACCTCCTCGGGCGTGCCCTGCCGGATGGCGAACTCGACCTCGCGCTGCCGCATGGCAAGCTTGAGATCTCGATGGTAGGTCGATCCTTCCAGCGCCCGGACGACCACCTCCGCGATCCTCTCCGACACCGATTCGACATCGTAGGGCACCGGCTCCGCGGCGGAAAAATCGACGCAGTTCGCGTCTCCGCTCGTCCCGTTCGAAAGTATCCCAACGAATCCCGAGTCCTCCGCCGCCCCGAGCATCGGCCCGATGCGGTCCCCGAAAGCTCCGAAGTAGTCGGCCGAGATCCCCGAATCACCCACGTAGTGGGTGGAATAGTTTGCGATGACCGCCACGGGTGTCCCATCCGGCCGGCGGACGGCAATTGCCGTCACCTCCGGATCGACGGGGCCCGTCGGACGGATCCGGTTCGCGTTCTTGTGGCCGGGGTTCATCTGCGCGCGGTCGGACGCCGCGCCAGTGAACGGGATGGAGAAAGCGCTCCCCGGCTGCATGAGCCACCGGCGACAGAACACGTATTCGGGGCACTCGCCCGCACCCGTCGCAACCTCCGCGGGGGCGAGCTGCTCGTTCGCGCGCCGAAACGCCAGAACAATATTCCCCTCGAGCGCCGCCCGATACGCGATATCCGGCTCATTGCCGTGCGCGCCGGTGACCGGTGGCGCCGAATGGGTGTGGGTCGCCGAGATCAAGATGCGGTCTTGCCGGATCCCTGTCGCCTCCTCCACCTGCGCTTTCGCCGAGTCGAGCAGATCCCGCGGGATCAGGCAATTGTCGATGACCGCGATGCCGATCGTCGTCTCCCCGTCGCCGAAGACGACCGCCTTCGCATGCAGCGGGGTCGTGATCTTATCTGTCGTGGTGGCCGCGATACTTCCCGCGACACCGATGGGCAAATGATGGGGGGTGATATCCACCGCGGCAGCCCCGGCAAAGAACTCGGCTTGGCACGCCCCCTGCGTGCCACTAAAGAGGAAGAGGCCGAGCAGGAGCGACGGTGCCATTTTCATCATAAGCCCAAGCATAGCCCGCTCCGAGCGCCCGATCTAGTCTCCCCCGAGCCAACTACCGATACTATTATCACCATGAAAGTTGTCGTCTTCTCCGCAAAATCATACGATCGTAAAACTTTCGAAGCGGCGAATGCCACCGCGGGCAGCCCCCACCAGTTCACCTTTCTCGAGGCGCGACTCGACGGGCAGACCGTCGCCCTCGCCAAGGGCTACGAAGCCGTCTGTCCCTTCGTGAACGACCGGCTCGGCACGGATGTGATCGACGGACTCGCGGACGGCGGAACGAAGCTAATCGCCATGCGGTGCGCCGGATACAACAACGTCGACCTCGCTGCGGCGCGGGCGCACGGTATCCCGGTCGTCCGGGTTCCCGCCTACTCGCCCTACGCCGTAGCCGAACATGCCGTCGCCCTTATTCTCGATCTCAACCGCAATCTCCACCGGGCGCACAACCGGGTCAGAGAAGGGAATTTCGCATTGGAAGGGCTCCTCGGGTTCGATCTCCACGGGAAGACGGTCGGCGTGGTCGGCACCGGAAAAATTGGTGCCCTCTTTGCCAAGATCATGGCGGGGTTCGGGTGCCGGATCATCGCCTATGACGTGCAGAAGAATCCCGAGGTGGAGGAAGCGGGCGGAACCTACCTCCCCCTTTCCGACGTGTTTCAAGTCGCGGACATCATCAGCTTACACTGCCCGCTGACGCCGGAAACCCACCATCTTATCAATGCGCAGACCACCGCCGAGCTGAAGCGTGGCGTCATGCTCATCAACACCAGCCGCGGCGCCCTTGTCGATGCCCGGGCGGCGATCGACGGGCTCAAGTCAGGACAGATCGGCTACCTGGGGCTCGATGTCTACGAGGAGGAGGGCGACCTCTTTTTTGAAGACCTCTCGAACCGCGTCATCGACGACGATGTTTTCTCGCGCCTGCTAACCTTCCACAACGTTACGATCACTGGTCACCAAGCGTTTTTCACGCGCGAGGCGCTCGAGAACATCGCGGCGACCACCGTGGGGAACATCGGCGATTTCGAGCGCGACGGCGTGACGCCGAACCAGGTTCTCAGCTAGATCGAGCGGCGCTTGCGCTTGATGTGGAGCTGGGCCATCGACTTCTGGATGGCAGCCATGGTCGCGGCGATCTCCTCATCGCCCGAGGTCAGTTCCTTCAGGGCGGCCTGGGCGCTATCCAGCGCTTTCTGCACGGCTTCCTCGTCGATCTCCTCGTGGCCGACGGCCATGTCGGTGAGCACCGAGACTTTGTCCGGCATCACTTCGACGATCCCTTCGCCGACAGCAAGCTCGTGGGCTTCGCCGTCCTTGGTGTAGCGCAACTCCCCCGGCTTCAGGCCGGTGACGAGCGGGGCGTGGTTGGGAAGCACCCCCAGCTCACCGAGCAAGCCGGGCACGACGACGGTCTCGACGGTGTCCGAAAACGTCGTTTTTTCCGGGGTGACGATGGAGAGGTGGAGAGGCATCAAGTTGGAAGTTTCAAGTTTGGAGGTTCAAGTGCGGGCGCTGTCGGTCTTGAAACGGCTGACTTGACACTTGAGACCGGGCGGAGCGTTCTACTTCTCGACCGTGTCGATGCCACCATTCATGTAGAAGTTCCCCTCGCCGACGTCGTCGTGCTTTCCGTCGAGGATTTCGGCGAAGCCTTTCACGGTGTCTTCGATCGAGACGTAGACGCCGGGGGTGCCGGTGAAGACTTCGGCCACGTGGAACGGCTGGCTGAGGAAGCGCTGGATTTTCCGGGCGCGGAAGACGGTCAGCTTCTGGTCGTCGCTGAGTTCGTCCATCCCGAGAATGGCGATAATGTCTTGGAGATCCTTGTAGCTCTGCAGGACGTTCTGCACGCCGCGGGCGACGCGGTAGTGTTCCTCGCCCACGATCTCGGGGGCCAGGGCGTTGGAGACCGAGGCGAGCGGGTCAACCGCGGGGTAGATCCCGAGCTCGGCCAGCGAGCGCTCGAGCACGACCGTCGAGTCGAGGTGGGCGAAGGTGTTGGCCGGTGCGGGGTCGGTGAGGTCGTCCGCCGGGACGTAGACTGCCTGGAACGAGGTGATCGACCCTTTGGTCGTGGAAGTGATCCGCTCCTGCATAGCGCCCATCTCGGAAGCGAGGGTGGGCTGGTAACCGACCGCCGAAGGCGTCCGGCCAAGGAGCGCGGAGACCTCCGATCCGGCCTGGGAGAATCGGAAGACGTTGTCCACGAAGAGGAGCACGTCCTGGTTCTCCTCGTCGCGGAAA
>CAZKYJ010000016.1:18447-18687 GCA_964556355.1 uncultured Verrucomicrobiales bacterium
AGCGCGACGCGGAGACGGGCTCCGGGCGGCTCGTTCATCTGGCCGTAGACCAGCGCCACCTTGGATTTCGAAAGATCATCCTGATCGATGACTCCCGCCTCGCTCATCTCTTGGTAGAGGTCGTTTCCTTCCCGGGTCCGCTCACCCACCCCGGCGAAAACGGAGTACCCCCCGTGCTGCTTGGCGATGTTGTTGATGAGCTCCATGATGAGGACGGTCTTGCCGACGCCCGCACCCCCG
>CAZKYJ010000017.1:0-3808 GCA_964556355.1 uncultured Verrucomicrobiales bacterium
TCGCCACGAGCCGGACCGGCAGATCGACCGCGGCGGCCTGGCCGCTGGCGAGCTCCACGGTCTGCGTGAGGGGCCCGACGGCCTCGGCGGTGCCATCGAGCCCCAACGTGACGGTCGCCGTCCCGGGCGCGCCCGTCTCGTTCCGCACCACGGCGCGGGCGACGATCTCGTCGCCCACGTTGGCGACCTGGCCGAGTGCGGAGAGCACCATGAGCTTCTGGCGGACGGCGACGGACGACTCGGCGGAGCCGAATGCGGCAGTACCCGCGTGCGCCACGGCGACCAGCCGGTAGCGGGTGAGGGCATCGGGAGCGGTGAAGCGGACGGTCAGCCTCCCGTCGGCACCCGTGTGCTCGGACGGCAGCCAGAGGGCGGTGCCGGGAAAATCCGTGCGTAGTTTGGCATTCGGCCCGCTGGCTCCGCCGCCGCCGATGAGATACCCTTTGTTCCCGAACTCGAGATCGGCGGGATCTTCGGACAGCAGCCGGAAGAGCGAGAGGCCGGTGCGTACCCGCAGGGGAAAGGACTCGCCGAACTCCTCCGCCGGATCCGGCCGGTCGTAACCGGTGAGCGCGAGGATGCCCTCATCGACGGCGAACACCGTCACCTCCGCATCGGCCGCAGGCAACCCGTTCCCGTCGCGCACCAGGAGATCCACCACCACCTCGTCCCCGGGTTCACAGAACTCGTCCCCGGGCGAAACCTCGATGTCGAGCCGGTTCGACGGGTCGGTCACCCGCAGCTCGCAGATGCCGTAGCGAAACTCCGGGACGGGGAACTTCCGCGTGCTCGCATCGGTGCCACGGATCACCACCATCGACACGAAGACGTTCGGCGCATCGCTCTCGCCGACCGGGATCTCGATGGTCGATGCGTTCCCCGCGAGCGCGACCCGCTCGCTTCGGAGAACTTCCTCGCCGCGCTCCACGGTGACGAGAGCTTCGCCGCCGAACGGGGTTTTGACCAGGACCTTCGCCGTCTCACCGGGTGTGTAGGTGGCTTGGTCGGGGATGAGATCGACCTGCGCCGGATGGCGGTAGTCCCAGGCCAGCACCGCCTCGCCGGAGACGCTGAAACCGGATTCCGCCGAAGTGGCGTGCCCGCCGGCGTCAGTGGCGGTGACCCGCATGGCGTAGTTCCCCGGCCGAGCCGGGACGAAGCGCGCGGTCTCGCTCTCGGGATCGGCGAGCTGCCATTTTTTCCCATCGTCGGCGAGGGCGAGCGCCGTCCCCCCGGCGCTGGCCACGACCTCCTCGATACGCTCGGTCTGGAACGAGACGGCCGTCCCCGCCCCCTGCACGCGGACGGTACGATAGTCGTAGCGCACCAGTTCCGCCCTGACGGAGACGCCCCCCGGATCCTCAACGGGTTGGCCGTTCGGACGCACGGCGATGGCGCGCGCGAAGACCGGCTCGCCCGGGCCGTAGACCGCTTTCTCGCCACTCTGCAGGCCGAGATAGAAGGCGCTGGAGTCGCGCTTGAAACGCCGGCTCACGGTGACCGTCTGCTGGTTGATGTCCGTCACCTCGACGACGAGTTCCCCGTGGTATTCGCCACCCTCCGGGGCGGGCAGCCCGGGCCGCACCGCGAAGCCCTCGCCCCGCAGGGTGAGCGATTTCTGCTCGCGCCTGCCTCCGGATCCGAACTCGAACCCGCCGAAGCCGTCTGGCCAAAAGTAGCCGGGGCTGTAGCGCAGCGTCCACCGCGCCTTCCCCTCGGCGATCGGGGATCCGAAAAAGTAGCGTCCGCTCACATCGGCCACCACGGGCGTGTCCGCACCGAAGCGCTCCGCCATGGCGATATCCACCTCGAAGGCGTTCGGCTGGTAGTCGCCGACCTTGAAGTAGGTGGTGAAACTGCGCGGCCAGCGATCTCCATCCTTGCGGGGAAAAGAAAACGACACCGAATGGTCGCCCACGGTCACGGAATCGAGGACGAACGTGGCGTCGAACGCTCCGCGGGCGTCGGTTTTCACCTCGAAGGTGCGCTCCGCCCCGTCATTCGGGAGGCGCAGGGTCAGGTTGCCCCGCGCGTCGGCGACCGCGGCCAGGCGCCCTCCCTCGGTCGAGCGGAGGATGCCTTTGACGTGGACGGTCTCACCCGGCTTGTAGAGCGGGCGGTCGGTGAAGACGATGCCGCGCGCGTCCTCGCGGTCGCCCGCGGCGTCTTGCCAACGCGGGTAGTAGATCGGCAGATTGAAGCCGCCCGTGGGCAGGGTCTTGGCCGCCTGCCCCATCGCCATAGCGTGGGTGTCGTCGCCCTTCCGAACGACCATCCATCCGGTCTCTTCGCCCCCGGGCGGACAGGCCGCCTCGCCCGCGGCATCGGTGGAAACGAGTTCCATGGTGCGGAATTCCTCGTCTAACAAAACGACCTCCGCCCCCTCCACTGGAGCGCCGGTCGCCATGCAAAACACGGTCGTCCGCAATTCGCCAGACACCTTCTTCCAGAGGACCCCGAGGTCGGTCACCTGGATCAGGGCCTGCGCTCCGGGCGCCCGGGCGCCCGGGACATCGGAGCCCGGTAGTGGCTCACCGGTCACGGTCACGAAGACGATGCCGGACGCTCGGTCGCCGAGGATCTGCGACCAGTCGAGCGCGGTCTCGATCTCGGCATCGAGGGCAGCGCCTTCCACCGGGATGCGGACGTCGTGCACCGTCTCCCCGGTGATCGCGCCCGCCGGGAGGACCTGGTATTCCTCTCCCGGCTCATCCTTATCCCACGGTTTGTGGTACGCTTCGAAGGCGTCGACCGCCCGGGCGGCATCGCGGGGGCTGACCCGCTGAACTACGACGTGGAGCGCACCGATATTCACGGTGAGCGCGGGGAAGAGCCGGCGCCCGCCGAGGATCTGGTGGCCGGTGATCTCCGGCAGGTAGACGCGCGGCTTCACCGGCTCAAACTCCAGAAAAACATCGAGTTCACCGGTGATGGGCAACCCCGCTTCGGAGGCCAGCTTCGGGTCGATGGTCAGCCGGTAGCGCGTCTCGCGGTCGAATGTCCCGCGCAGCACCAGTGACTTCCAACCGCCGTCGTAGCGGAGGTCGGCCACCGCGGGCTCGAGCTCGAAAAATTCGCCGGCCGTCTCCGGCGTGACGTCCGGCCCGAGTTCGTCGCTAAAGAACACCGTCGCGCTCGTCCCACCACCGATGATGTTCGAGGTGGCGACTTTCTTGACCGAGAACGGAAGTACCTGCCCGAGTGGGATCTCCGTGCGTTCGGTCAGCGCGTAGCCCCCGGTGATCGAGCGGACGCCCGGCTCCATCGTCAACGTCCACGCCCCACCCCCCGGAGTGAGCGGCTCGGTGGGCTCGACAAGAAGGACATTGCGCACCGGGTCCTCGCGCTCCCGTTCGCCCCGGGATGCCGGATCGAGTGCCAGCTGCCAGCGCCGCTCCCAATCGAGGTTTTCATTGCGCTGAAACCACCCGTCCTCCCCCGTCGCATGCCGTGCGGTCGCCGCGACCGCACGCCCGACCGCGTTGGAAAACTGGAACAGCCCAGCAGCGCCGTCCTCGGCGACGGCGCGATTGAACGTCAGCTCGACCCGTAGCCGCGGCGGCACCTCCTTCTCCCGGTAGACGCCGTTGTCGATCTCCGCGAGGGCGAAAGCCGGGGTCGTGAACGCATCGCGGAAATCCGGGGCAGTGACCGTGTAGGTCGCCCCCATGCGTGGCTCGGCCCCCGGCACAAAGACCCCGCTCCGCGTGCTCAGCCACGTGTAGCTCCCCTGCAGCGGCGGATCGATGGTGACCGGCATCGGCTCCACCGAAACCCCGAGCATCGCGGGATCGACCTGGGGGGCATC
>CAZKYJ010000017.1:3818-18427 GCA_964556355.1 uncultured Verrucomicrobiales bacterium
GTGCCGGCGTCGACGTCCTGCCAGTTGTCGGCGTCGAAACGGAACTCGAAGGTCGTCGAGGGATCGAGTTCCCCCTCCCCGTCGATCACCAGCGTGGTCTTCGCGGCCGCGGTGGAAAGCAGGGCCACCGACGCCAGCCAATGCAGGGCTCCCAAGGGGTTTTTCATGCCACGACAGTCGCCGAGAACTGGGACGCTGCCAAGCGGCGCCCCGGGCGCCCGGTCAGTCGCGACGCCCGCCGAGAAGCGGCAGCAGGTACATGAGGAAGTAGGCGAGCGAGGTGACAAAAGCCGCCACATAGGTCCAGGCGGCCGCGTCGAGCACGGCGCTCATCCCTTCCTGTTCCTCGCCGGCACGGATCATCCCGGTCTCGCCGAGGATCGCCTTGGCGCGCCGGGTCGCATCGAACTCCACCGGCAAGGTGACGAGGTTGAAGAGCATCATGATCCCCATCCCGATCGCCATGATCAAAAACCCGGTGTAGGGCGCGATGAGCCCGAACGCCATGCCAAACATCGGAAGGTAGAGCATCGGCGATGAGAACCGGGTCAGCCCCACCGCGGCCATCCGCCACTGTAGTGGGGCGTAGGCGCGCGCGTGCTGCACGGCGTGTCCGCACTCGTGCGCCGCGATGCCGAGGGCGGCGACCGAGCGGCCGTGGAAGTTCTGCTCGGACAGAACGAGCCGCTTGTTCATGGGGTCGTAGTGGTCGGTCAAGTGCCCCTGACCAGCGACGATCTCGACGTCGTTGATGCCGGACCGGCGCAGGATCTGCGCCGCCGCCTGGGCGCCGGAGAGCCCGGACTGCGCCGGGAACTGGCTCCACTTGGCATACTTGGACTTCACGCGCCCGGCCGCGAGGAGCGAGAGCCCCATCGTGACCACAAATATCAGGATAAAGAGAGGTGACATGGTTTGCAGAGATTGACCGCGAAATGCGGCACGAGGTTCAATGAGAAAGACCGCCGGGGAACGATTTTCCCCGGCGGTCGCGATTCAATTCGACGGCATCGCCTCACGGGCGCACTTACGCCACGGGAATCGAGCGTGGCTTGGAGGCCTCGCGCACCGGGAGCGTGAGCGTCAACACGCCCGCCTCGACATTCGCGACGACCTTCGCGTCGTCGACGTCGGCTCCGAGCCGGAGCTTCAGCCGGTAGTTCGGTTTCTCCAGCTCGGTGTAGACCGGACGCCACCCTTCCGGAACCGTCGCTTTCCGCGTTCCCGTCACGGTGAGAATCCGGTCGTCGATGGCGATATCGACCCCGCCCTTGGCCACCCCGGGAAGGGAGATCTCGACGGTGTAGCGGTCGTCGTCGCGCCGGGTTTCATAAACCGGACGAGCAAAGTTTTGCTCCTGCTCCCGGACAACTTGCCCAGCGCCTTCGGGCGATTTGGTGAGTGTTTCTTCAGTCATGGTTGTTGTGTCCTTTCGTTCGATTGGTTTTGGTCAGTTGATGGTGATCGAGCGCGGTTTGCGCTCTTCGGCTTTCGCGATGGTCACGGTGAGGATCCCGTCTTCGAGCTTCGCGGTGATCTTGGCAGGATCGACGCTCTCCGGCAGGCGGATCGCGCGGCGGCTCGACTCGTTCTCGCGCTCGAACTTGACGCTGAGCACGCCGTCTTCGGCCTCCACTTTGAGCTCTTCCTTCTTCACTCCAGGGAGTTCGAAGCGTGCGTAGTAGTGGTCATCGTCCTCGTAGAGATCGGTAGCCAGCCGGTCGCGTGAGCGCCCGTTGCCAAACCCTTCGAAGAACCTCGAGAGTTCGCCGAAGCCAGAAAATGGATCGGGGAGCCAGTTGTCCATCTCGTTGACGAGATTGGGGTAGTTGTATCGCATCAGTTTCATTGCTGTTTTTTCCTTTCGGTTGTGGTTTGAATTGAGGCTTCATGCAGAAGCTACTATTTAGTGGAGCATGCTCGATACCAACCGCTATTAAACAAACTTTATACGTTTATTATGAACAGGTTACAAAATAAATGACGATTGGTTCCCGACCTGAAAATAGAGTCATAATGACCCTATCACGACCTGATCGTCTCAGGCAGAAAGCGTCATAGTGACTCACTTATCTCAAAGTTCCACCGATCATTCTCCGACGAGACCCCGTTCAGCGAAGTCGTTCCCGAGACGGATGACCGTGCCATGATCCCCACGAGGCGAATGCACGGCTCGCCGTGCTCGTCCGGTAGAATGCGGCTGGAAAAAAAACGCGTGGCTACTCCGGGCGCGCGGGTGCGGCGGGGACGAGCCGCAGGTGGCCGGCGCACCGGCGGATCTGCAAGGCGCCCGGCATCATGTGCCGGGCGGTGGTGCACCGGGGATCGGCGATGCGCCGCACGGTCTCGACCTCGTCGAAACCGACATCGGTGGCGCCCGCTCGCACCAACCACTCACGGATCACCCGGCGCTGCACGGCGACCGGGCTCGCCAGGAGCGCCCGGGTGGCAAGGCTCCCATCCACCTCGAGGATGTTCGCAAGCATCCCCACCGACAGCTCCCCGGCGAGAGCGTCGTCCTCCCGCGCGATCGCCGCGCCGCGCAGGATCGCTCCACGGATTTCCCGGCGCATGACGGCGCGAGCTAGCGGGAGGAGATCGTGGCGGACGCGGTTCCGGAGAAAATCGCGCCCGGCATTGCTGGCATCCTCGCGGAACGGCAGGCCCCTCGCGATCGCGTAGGCCGCCAGTTCTCCGCGCGCGAATTCTAGGAGCGGCCGGATCAGTTCGACCTTCCCGTTGCGGGAGACTTCGCGCATCCCGCCGAGCCCGCCCGTGCCGGCTCCGCGCAGGAAATTCATCACGACGGTCTCCACCTGGTCGTCCGCGTGGTGGGCGAGGAAGACCCGGCTTCCATGCTCGGCGAAGAACGCCATCCGTGCCCGGCGCCCGGAATCCTCCGAGCCGGAAACCGCCCGCTTTTCCACCACGGCATCGAGACCGTAACTGGCAGCCAGCCGTCGCACGAAAGCCGCATCCTGGCCGGATGTCCGGCCGCGCAGGCCGTGGTTCAGGTGGGCGACCACGAGGCGCCGGTAGCCGAGGCGGACGAGAAGGTCGAGCAGCGCCACCGAGTCCTGGCCACCCGAAACGCCGACGAGGTACTTCCGGCGCCTCGGGAAGCGCTCGGGAAGATCGGCGAGCGCTCGCTCAAGCCCCGGGAGCTGGGATGGTTTCGGCACCGAAGTAGGGCACCAGCGCGGCCGGGATGCGCACGCTCCCGTCGGGCTGCTGGTAGGTTTCGAGGAACGCCACGTAGAGCCGCGGCAGCGCCGTGCCGGAGCCGTTGAGCGTGTGGCAGAAAACATTCTTCCCCTCGGCGTTCTTGTAGCGGAGATTCATCCGGCGCGCCTGGTAGTCGCCGAAGTTGCTGCAGCTAGAAACTTCGAGGTAGGCCCCGTGCCCCGGCGCCCAGACTTCCAAGTCGTAGGTCTTGGCCGAGCCGAATCCGAGGTCTCCGGTGCAGAGCTCGATGACCCGGTAGTGCAGGCCCAGCTGCTGGAGGACCGCCTCGGCGTGCCCGGTCAGCTCCTCCAGTGCGGCCATCGACCCCTCCGGCTCGACGACCTGGACGAGTTCGACCTTGTCGAACTGGTGCATGCGGATGAGCCCCTTCGATTCCCGGCCGGCCGATCCGGCCTCCCGGCGGAAGCACGGGGTGTAGGCGGTCATTTTGATCGGCAGGTCGTCCGGTTTCAGGAGGGTCTCGCGGCAGAGGTTGGTCACCGGCACCTCGGCGGTCGGGATGAGGAAGAGCCCGCCGTCCTCGAGGCGGTACATGTCCTCCTCGAACTTCGGAAGCTGGCTGGTGCCGACCATGCACTCGCGCGCCACCACGAACGGTGGAGCGACCTCTTCGTAGCCGTGCTCCCGCGTTTGCACATCGAGCAGGAACTGGATGAGAGCGCGTTGCAGCCGCGCCCCGTGGCCGCGGAAGACCACGTAGTTGCTCCCGGTCAACCGCGCCCCGTCCTCGAAGGAAAACAACCCGAGGCTCTCGCCGATCGCCACGTGGTCGCGCGGCACGAACCCCTCGGGAAACTCGTGCTGGCCGCCCCACGCCCGCACCTCAGGATTCGCGGTCTCGTCCTCCCCGACCGGGCAGTCGGCGTGCGGCAGGTTCGGGATACCGAGCAAGAGATCGCGCTGGCGCTGGTCGGCGGCATCCGCTTCCTCGCCGATCTCGCCGATCCGTTTGCCCACCTCGCGGACTTTCGCCTCGATCGCCGAGGTGTCCTCTCCAGCCTTCTTCTTGATCCCGATTTCTTTGGACGTACGATTGCGCTCGCCTTGGAGCTCCTGGCGCTCGGTTTCCAGCGCCCGGCGACGCCCGTCGATCTCCAGCACCTCATCGACTTGCTTCCATGCGTCGCCGCCACGGGCGCGAAGGCGCACTTTGATTGATTCGGCGTCTTCTCGGAGGTGGCGGATATCCAGCATGGCAGCGGGATACATAAATCGCCCGCCACCCACCGCAAGCCGCAAAATCGCCTGCCCGATCAGCGCTTTGGCCCGCCCTCCTCCCCGTCGGCCGCCCCATCCTCCAAGGGCGCTAGAACTTCCGCACCCAGCGGGTCACCACCCCGTCTTGAAAATCGACCCGTGCCGCTTCCCGCGGCACGTAGGTGACCTCCGGCCCATAGCCGAATCCGCCGTAGCCAGGCGGGTAGTAGCCGCCGTACCGCCCGTAGCCGCCGTGCCGCCCGTAGCCGTAGCCGAGGCCCACGCTGAGCCGGGTCGTGTAGACCGGCTCGTGGTCGACGTACTCCCACTGCTCGACCGCCTTGCCCGCTTCGCTGCCCTGCGTCACCCGCGCCGGGGGGCCCCACGCGAAGAATACCCCGTCCCGCGTCATGCCCTCCTCCACCCGCCGCTGGAGGACGGCGGTCTTGTGGGCCGGCGAGAGCGCGGCATAGGCCGCCGGGAACTTCTCGATCCTCGTGTGCGGGGTGGAGGCGCAGCCGGCGAAGCACATCGCAGCCAGGGCGGCGGTCAAGGCGAGGGGGAGCGATTTCATAACCCCCCAAGGGTAGCACGGAATATCGTGCGGAAAAAACGGCCCTACCAATCCCGCCGACCTGCCCGTAAACTATCCCGTGGAAGATCAGTTCGGCCATCGCATCAGCTACCTCCGCGTCTCCGTCACCGACCGGTGCAACGAGCGCTGCCGCTACTGCATGCCCCAAGAGCTCCAGGAATGGCTCCCGCGCGAGGGCGTCCTCAGCTATGAAGAAATGCTGCGCGTCATCCGGGTCGGCGCGGGGCTCGGGATCAAGAAGATCCGGATCACCGGAGGCGAGCCGCTCACCCGCCGGGACATCACCGGTTTCTTCCGCGAGCTCGGCACCATCCCGGGCATCGACGACATCGGCGTCTCCACCAACGGCACGCTACTCGCCAACCCCGACCCCTTCGACGCCTCGCGCAGCATCGCCGAGAGCCTGGTGGGAGCCGGCGTCCGTAGCGCCAACATTTCGCTCGATACCCTCGACCGTGCCGCCTACGAATTCGCCACCGGGCGCGACTTCCTCCCCCGCGCGCTCGAGGGGATAGACGCCGCCCTCGCCGCGGGGTTCGAGAAGGTCAAGATCAACGCCGTCCTCATGAAAGGGCAAAACGACAGCCAGCTGGTTCCCCTGTTGAATTTCGCCCGTGAGAAGAAGCTCCTCCTCCGCTTCATCGAACTCATGCCCGTGACGACCAACGACGTCCTCACGGAGGCGAACTTTCTCCCCGTCGCCCTCGCGCGAACCCAACTCGAAACGGCCACCGGAGCGCCGTTCATCCCCCGACCGGACTTCCATACGAACGGACCCGCCTCCTACTACGAAGTACCCGGCTCGGGTGGACAGCTCGTCGGCTTCATCGGTGCCATGACCAATCTCCACTTTTGTGAGAGCTGCAATAAGCTCCGCCTGACCTGCGACGGCAAGCTCCGGCCCTGTCTCGGCTCCTACCTCGAGTTCGATATTCTCGAGCCACTCCGCGCCGGGGCCGACGACGCCGCTCTCGCCGCATTTTTCCGCTCGGTGGTCGAGCGCAAACCGAAGGAGCACGACTTCCGCGACAACTACCAACCCAACCGAAAAATGGTGGCAATCGGCGGATAGCCCGTGGGCCGGAGCTATCCGACGAGGAATGGCGATCGCGCCGTGCCCGCTGGATCGGGATCCCGCCCCTCGAGGAGTTTGCGTCGCGCCGTGTACCGCCCTTTGTATAGAGTGTCGATTCCGGACCGGTACGCGCCATTCTCCTGGTCGCAATGGTTACAAAAAAACCGAAGCCTCGATCCTCCGCCATACTCCTCGATCAGACAGTCCTCATCCCTACCGTGTCATCCCCACCGATGCCCCTCTCACACATCGCGCCTGACGGATCGGCCTCCATGGTCGATGTCTCCTCCAAGCCCCTCGCCGCCCGGTCTGCACAGGCGGAGGGCTTCATCGAGCTCGCCCGCGAAACCCTCCAGCTCATCCGTGACAACCAGTTGAAAAAGGGGGATGTTCTCGGCGTCGCCCGCATCGCGGGCATCGGCGCCGCCAAGCAGACGGCGGCGCTCATCCCCCTCTGCCACCAGCTTCCACTTTCGAAGGTGAGCGTGGATTTTGCCATCGAGCCCAGCGGTATCCGCATTCTCACCACGGCCAAAACCATCGCTCAGACCGGCGTCGAGATGGAGGCGCTCACCGCGGCGACCGTCGCCGCCCTCACCATCTATGACATGTGCAAGGCCGTCGACAAATCCATGCGCATCACCGGTATCAGACTCCTTGCAAAAGAGAAACTCCCGCTATGAACGTTGGCATTATCACCGTCTCCGACCGGGCGGCGCGCGGCGAATACGATGACGCCGGTGGCCCCGCACTGCGCGAGGCGGCGGTCGGTTACGGCTGGGATGTGCAAGCCGAGGCCATCGTGCCTGACGAACTCGACCGGATCGCCAGTGCCATCACCGCGTTCGAAGCGCAAGGCTGCGGCCTCATCCTCACGACCGGTGGCACCGGCATCGCAAAACGCGACGTCACCCCCGAAGCGATCCGCTCGATCCAGCGCGTCGAGCTTCCCGGGTTCGGTGAGATCATGCGCGCGGAGTCGATGAAGATCACGCCGAACGCGATCCTGTCGCGCTCGATGGCCGCCGTCGTCGGCGGCGCACTCGTCATCGCCCTCCCGGGGAAGCCGACGGGCGCCGTGGAGTGCCTCGGATTCGTGAGGGGCGCGATCGACCACGCCGTGAAACTGGCGGCCGATATCCCGACTTCTTGCTAGGCGTCCCCAGCCACTTCGTCCGATGCGCCGATCAGCTCGCCCAACCCGTGCAAGAAATTGCGCGTCGGGTCGTCATGACGCGCCCGCTTGGCAACGTACTGAAGCACCTTGAGGGTTTCTTCCGGCAGCGAGATCCCGTCGTCGAAGCTCTGGGTCGCTGCTTCCTTCATCTTCTCATTCGGCTCGACGATCACGTCGTTGCGGAGCGATGCGGGAATCTGGTCGAGCACGTAGGCGTAGGTCAGCTGGGAGCGACTGCTTCCCTTTTTCAGCTTCGTGAGCAACGAGCCTAACTTCGATTTCGAGATCGGCCGGGTGCCGTTGGCATAGCGATTGATCTCTGGAACGGTCAGTCCGGTCGCCTCCGCTAGGGCTTTTTGAGTGGTTCGAGTCCGCTCCAAATAGCGGGTGAGGGCAGTGGAAAAATAGCTCATAAGGTCATGGGGTTTTCCACCATACTCAGCATTAGTCAACGTTGTCAATTGCAATTTGCAATTGAACGCGAAAGAAAATAATTCCAAATTACTCCGGGCATCTTTTCTATTAGGATCCGGCTTTTTGGCTTACCCGTATCCCCTGCAATGAAGATCGCGATTCACTACTGCTCGATGTGAAACTACGAGCCCGAGGCCTCCCGTGTGGCGGCCGAGATTGTCGACGCCTTCGGTGCCGCTCATCCCATCGAGACGATCCCGGGAGGCGGCGGTATTTTCGATGTGCTCGCCGACGGGCAACTCATCTACTCGAAGGCGGAAACCGGAGGCTTCCCCCCTCCTGGCGTCATTCCAGATCTGCTCGCATCACACGAGAGTTAGCCCGTGCGGCATCGGTGCCACCCCCAAGGAACTGCCACGGAATCACCCGCGCGCTGTCGCCCGCCAGCTCGGCAGACGCACATGTCCCCAAACGCCGACCGATCTCCGAAAAAGCTTGCCTAGAGCGAGGCGATCTTGGCCGCGATGGCGTCTTTGGACTTCACACCGACCTCGGTCGCCACGACCTCGCCACCTTTGAAGAAAAGGAGCATGGGAATCGACCGGACGTTGAACTTCGCCGCGAGCGCCTGGTTCGAATCGACATCGACCTTGGCGATCTTGACACTATCGCCGAGCTCTTCGGCCAACTGGTCGAGAACCGGCCCGAGCATTTTGCACGGGCCACACCATTCCGCCCAAAAGTCGACCACGACAGGAACGTCCGCAGACGCGACGGTCGAGTCAAAACTATCTTCCGTGAGGTTAACGATACTTGCGTGTGCCATAGTCGCGTGACGGTGAAGCAGCCCGCCCCGAATGCAAACAAGAAGGCTCGGAATTAAACCGAGCCCGCTTGCGAAAATGCCAGAGGTTCACTACGGGCGGAGCGCCGCCCGTTCAGCGACCGGTTACGCGACGAACGTCAGCGCCTGGAAGACGATGGTGATCACCGCGAATACGAGGGCGAGAATAGGAAAAATCATGGGCGTGTGGGGCGGTTAGCAATTCGGTGCCGAGGGCGCTCAATCCGGGATTTTCGGCAAGCGGTTGTCGAAGGTTGAGCGGTAGGTACCCGAGGCTTCTTTGACCTCCCAAGACGGGTTGTCGGCCACGGGTACCCCCCATGCCGGGGTGCCTCCCTTTTTCACGAACACTTCGACTTTATCCGAGCCCATCATTTGAACGACCAGGAGGATCAGTGCGAGCACCGCAGCGGCAATGGCCAGCGGCATAAGGCCTGACGGTTCGTCGTCGTCTTCCTCAAACGCGCCGGTTTGGAGACCGGTGGTTCCACCGAGCGCGGCGGACGGCGGGGCGGAACTGACCTGTCCGGTGCGCTGGAGTTGCTTGGTCGCCTTCGGAAGCGGCTGAGTTGCGGGCGCAGGGGAAAGGCGAGCCGTCGTCTTGCCGACCTGCGGGGCACCCGGCCGGGCGGGACCGGGCGTCAGCGGGATCGTTTTGCTCCCGGCGGGCGGGGCCGGAACCCCGGGAGCCGAGGGGGCAGCGGGACGGGCGGGAGCGGCAGCGCCCCCTTCCGTACCTTCGCCCGGCTTCGCCCGGAGCGTGATGCGGACAGTTTCCTTTTTCAACGGGACCGACGAGGTCTTTGCCGTGGGCTTGGCCGGCGGGCGGGGAGGCCCACCAACGGAGGGGCGGGGAGGCTTGGGTGCGGGCGGGGTTGGTGCGTCGTCGGCCATGGTGGTCGGGGTTAGTTGGGTCTAAAGGTTGAGCCGCAACAGTGGCGACCGCGGACGAATGTGTCAAACAGATTGTCGCAGGGAGCCCGGTGAAATGCACCTTCGTTCCAGATTCTCCACGTCTTTCTTGCAATTCTGATGCGATACCGCCTTAGTATCAGCCCCGTCGGCATTCCGGTCGCCGGGGCCAACATTTTCCTGCCGGGCGATGCCCGCAATCTACACAAAGCACGCGTGAAGGTCTTAGTCACAGGGGGAGCCGGGTTTATCGGCTCCCACGTCGTCTCCCGTATCCTCGCCGATAACCCTTCGGCGAGGGTCACGGTTCTCGACGATTTCAACGGTTTTTACGACCCGTCGATCAAGCGTGCCAACGTGGCGAAGTTCGGCCCGCGCGCCGAGGTCGTTGAGGGCGATATCCGCGACCGGGAGCAGGTCGAGGCGGTTTTTGCCAAGGGCGACTTCGACGCCGTCGTCCACCTTGCGGCTCGCGCCGGCGTGCGCCCGTCGATCAAGGATCCCGAGCTCTACATCTCGACGAACGTCACCGGCACCTTCCACCTGCTGGAGGCCGCCCGGCGGCACGGTGTCCCCAAGTTCGTCTTCGCTTCCAGCTCGTCGGTTTACGGCCTTAACAAGAAGGTGCCCTTCGCCGAGGACGACCCGATCCAGCAGACGATCAGCCCCTATGCGGCGACGAAGCTGGCGGGGGAGCAGCTCTGCTCGAACTACGCCCATCTCTACGGCATCAAGATCGTTTGCCTGCGGTTCTTCACCGTCTACGGTCCCGGCCAGCGCCCGGATCTCGCGGTTTCCAAGTTCACCCGGGCGATCGAGAATGGCGAAGCCATCGACAAGTACGGCGATGGCTCGTCCGGGCGTGACTACACCTTCATCGACGATATCGTCCAAGGGGTCATGGGCGCCCTGGATTACGAGGGTGCGATCTTCGACATCTTCAATTTGGGCGGATCGCAGACCGTGTCGCTCAACGAGCTCATCGCGGCGATCGAGGGAGCGACCGGGAAAACCGCCCGGATCAACCAGATGCCCGAGCAGCCCGGCGATGTGCCCTTCACCTCGGCGGACGTTTCCAAGGCACACCAGCACCTCGGCTACCAGCCTACCACGCCCATCGCCATCGGTGTTCCCCACCAGGTCGAGTGGTACCGCGAACATGTCGCGAACAACGCCGGACAACCGGTGGGAGCCTGATTTCCTGTGGCCACCCTCTCCAGCGCCGCCGACCTCCTCGCCGCGCTCGTCGCTATCCCCTCGGTCAATCCGGATGGCGATCCGGGCGTCGCCGACACCGGCGAAGCCGAGATGGCGACCTTCCTCTCCGGTTTCCTTGCCGAGCTCGGTGCCGAATCGGTCGTCTGCGAGGATGTGGCACCGGGCCGCCCGAACGTCATCGCCCGGTTTCCCACCAACGACACCACCCGGCCGCCCGTCCTCCTCGCCCCCCACACCGACACGGTGAGCGTCGCCGGCATGACCATCGATCCTTTCGCCGCAGAGGTTCGCAACGACCGCCTCTACGGCCGCGGCGCCTGCGATACCAAGGGCACGATGGCCGCCATGCTCTGGGCACTGCGGGAGATCGGGGTGGCGGGGATCAAGAACCTCCCTGTCCGGGTGAGTTTCGTCGGCCTGATGGGCGAAGAGTCGAACCAGCTTGGCTCGAAACATTTTGCCGCGCGCCACGCCAAAGAATTCGCCTTCGCCCTCGTCGGCGAGCCCACGGGATGCGATGCGGTCATCAAAACGAAAGGGGCGCTCTGGCCGGTCCTGCACGCCTCGGGGAAAGCCGCGCACGGTGCGCGCCCCGAACTCGGCGACAGCGCTAACTTCAAGATGGCCCACGCTTTGGCGGCCCTCGACACCTCGTTCCGCGCGACGCTGGAGTCCCCGGAGTTTGACGACCCGCTACTCGGCAAGAGCACGGTCAATGTCGGCATCCTCAAAGGTGGCTCCCGCACCAACATCATCCCCGCCAGCTGCACCGCACATCTCGACATCCGGATGACGCCGGCCTTTTTCCGTGCGGACGCCCCCGCCCTGCTCGACGCCTTTCTTTCCCAACACGCCCCGGGGGTCACGGCCGCTTCACCGCCCCCTTGCCCGCCCCTGGACACTGCACCCGACCACCCGTTCGTCCACCGGCTCCAATCCGCCGGAGCCGCCCCCGTTGGCGCCCCCTGGTTCTGCGATGCCTCCTGGCTCTCCGCCGCCGGTCTCGCCGCCGCCGCCGCCGGACCCGGCGACATCGCCCAGGCCCACACCGAGGACGAGTGGATCGACCTCGCCGAACTGGGGCGTGGCGTGGCCTTCTACCGCCGGTTTTTGGAGCTGGCGTAGGGAGGATTCAGGGGGCTTTTCGCCGTCGGATCGGGCGTTGGAGGCGGGGGGTGCGCATCGCTGCCCGGCCTTGATCCGGCCGCTTTCCTCGCCGCTATCAACCGTTTTCCTATCGCCCCTTCCACCGCCCCTCGCAGCGACGCTCTCCGGCATTCCCTCAGGGCTTGTTCAGGCGAAAGAACTGGTTCGGCCGGGTGATCTCCACGGGCAACACCAGTCGATCTCCTTGCCGCTCGGGCACGCCGCCGAGTTCACCGAACGGCCCCTCGAGGCTGCTGGCCGACTCCGGAGTGTAGCCGCTCGCATCGGCCGGCCAGGAAAGGATCACAAACCCGCTAGACCTCCTGATGCCGAGTTGAACCGGCGGCGGGGGCACCGTGATGATCTGGATTTCGTCAATTAGCATTCTCCCCTGACGGAACAAGACGCCGCCAGTCGCATGATTCATTTCCACGGAATTGATTCCTCTCGGGTCGGTTATGTCGAACGTTCCCTGTCGCAAGAGCAGATCGTCCAGAAACAGCGAGTAGTTGGTTCGGGGCGCGGCGGAGTTGCGCGTGAGATCGATGCGGATGGTGTGCCAGGCGTCGGTGGCAATGTCGCCAATATCCACCTGGGGTCCACCGCCCTCCAAGACAAGGATATCCGCCGTGGCACCAGGCACAAAAACCGGCGTCTTGCCAAGGAAGCCAATGCCGAGACTGCTACCGTAATCGGGAAGATCGCCAACCTCCACGAGGGGGAGCGTGGCCGGTTGAAACGAGATCACGACGCCTTCACTGAAGATGCTGGAGCCGATGTTGACTGAGAAGGATATGGCCACTTCCGTTCCCGCTGCATCCAGCACCGCGGGGAACGTTCGGATTACATCCGCCTGGTCACCGACGTAAGCAACCCCGTCGATCAATTGGGCGTCTCTCAGGAAGCTGCCAAGGGGAAAGATCTCCCAATCACCCCCTGAAACGGCGGCCAGATTGCCATCGCTGTAATCGAACCTCTCGACCAGATCGGCGGCCGCGCTCAGAGCGCTCCACAGAAAACAAAGCGCGGAAAGTCGCATGAGGCGGCCTGGAGATGCCCCCCCGGGCAGCTTCAAACCGACAAAATCCTTTCCCTTGCAGATGCAAAGCCGCTCCCATGGTTCCTCTGCGAAACCTATGGTCGTCGTCCTCGTTCCTGAAACAGTCGACGTTCTCATGGCATTTCCGTTCTCGTATTGAAATCGTGCTGGCGGTTCGCGGGGAGGTTCTCCCCCGTTGCTCTCAAGGTCCGTTGCCGTCAGGGAGTGACCTCGATGTGGTACTCGACGCAGAGCTGGAACTCGAAGGCAGGCACATCCGCCTTGATCACCAGATGGTGCGTTCCGACTCCGAGGGGTCTGACAAGGGCATAGTAGCCGATGGTGTAGCAGGGTTGATACACAGTGGGATCGTCCGCGATGAGGTAGTTCGAGGAGAAGATCGGCGACTCGGTCAGGAACTCGCTCATGTCGTCATAGACGACCCCGTCGATCTCGAGCGAGAAGGTGCCCGTCGCGGCTCCGAAGTTAAAGAACAACCGAACCAGCGGAATGATCTCCTCGGGGGCCTGCAGTTCGTCTTCCGGGAAGGTGATCCATCCGAGGTTCCAGATGGGGAAGAAGAAGGCCGTTCCTGCGGAGACGCTGATGGAGCGTTCGGCATTGCCCCCGAAGGTCCCGGCGAGGAATATCACGTCCTCACCCTCCTGGCCCTGGTAGGCGAGGTCGCCGGTTAGGTCATTGACGGGATTGATGTCGGAGGGGATGCTCCAAACCCACTGCGTCCAGAACGCAGCGTATTCTCCATGCGTGTATCCCCGGAAGAGGGCCTGGTTGGGCTGGGTGGTGTCGGCCGAAAGATAACCTGGGAGGACGCAGACGCCGGTCAGGGTCATTCTTAACAGGGTGGCGCCAAGGCGGGTCAGGAAGTTAGTGTTCTTGTTCGTTTTCATCTCGCTAGTTTTCTTGGTTCGGATTCCAGGATTTCTCTGGGCGGAGCAGCCCTAGGGGGAGCTTCGCCTTCACTGGGGCAAAGACGGATGGCCGCGGGCTGGTGACGCCCACGGGTGATTTTCTTTCCAACGCCCGTGGAATGACGTGACGCGGGTCAAGTCCGTCACCTGTGTCCGTGGATGACTCAGCCAATGGCCGAAACTTTGAGCGACGGGCAATGAAAAGTTCCCGTCTTCTGTCACCTAAACCTCGTCATTCTTCTTTGGATTATGGAGGCCCGGCATCCAAGGACATCCGCAATCGGGTTGTTCCCGGAATGCCCGCGCCTTGGCCAGAGGCCGTGCCTGGGTCCCATCGTTCCAGAATCATAAATCCGCCCGAGTCAGCAATCGGCCAGTCGGCGCTCGACCCGCTGAAGGAGGATTACCCCCCTGTTATGTCTGCCATGAAATCTCCTTGTCCTCCTAGTGTGCCTGTTTTCGTTTCACCGCTTCGCCGCGTCGCGAAGCTGACGGTCGCGGTTGCGGTGGCCGGACTGAGCCTGGCACCCATCGCCGCACACGCCCGTTCCGGAATCGAGTTGGTTGCCCCCCGTCAGGGGTTGGTCATCGGTGAAGTGGGAGCCACCTTCGAGGCCGACGTCCCCGTCGGGGAGGATGGCCACGCACGTGGCTTCGTGAACTTCCTCCGACGCGACGGCACCGCCATCGAACTTGTGCCATCCTACGGGATCACCCTGCAGCGTGGGGCGAAGAGCGGTTCCATCCCGCCGGGCGAGCACGACAACGTCGGAGTGATCCCCGTGCTCAGGTCTCGGATCGGTTCTCCCACCGA
>CAZKYJ010000018.1:0-15881 GCA_964556355.1 uncultured Verrucomicrobiales bacterium
CGTCAGGGTAACTGGCCGGATAGGTGTCGAAGGTATCCTCCGGCGTGTTCAGCGCCTGTCGGGAGACGCGGAGAGGAGCGTAGTCGCCACCCCCCTCCTCCGGCCAGGCGGCGAGCGCGGCCCGGGCTGCAGCGAGGCGCTCCCCCGCTTTCGTCCGGGCGTCGGGCTTGGTCGCCGCGGCGACATCGTAGGCGGCCTCGGCCACCCGTTTCTCCGCCTGCGCCCGCGCGGCGGCACGCGCCAGGGCGGTGGCGTCACCGTTCCCGCCGTGCCGGGCACCATCGGCGGACGCCACGGCGCGGACGGCGGCGAGCTGGGAGCGGCGCCATTCGACGGCCGCCTCCGCCAGGGCGATGTCGGCTCCATTTTTTGGTCTTGCCAGGCTCGCGTCAGTCGACAGTGGACGCAGTGAGAACGCATCGAAGGTCGCCGTCGCATCGAAGGCCATCAGCCCGATCTGCCCACCCTGCCGCCGGTCGGGCAGCAGGTAGGCCAGCTGGAACTCGCCGTCGAACCATACGTTGAGCAGGCGGTTCCTCACCAGCAGCTTCAGAGTGTGGGCTTGCCCGACCGCCACCTGCCGCGAAACTTTGCCGGATGGCGGGTAGTCCGATTTTCCGTCGGTGGAGTGCGCCACCTGGAGCTTCGGCCCGGGCGCGTGGGCGCTGGCGTAGACCTGGTGGTAGTCACCTCCGTCCTCGCTGAGATCGAACCGGACACCGACCGATTTGTAGGTGCTGCCCCCCGTCGTGGTGAAGTCCAGGGAGACTTCGAAGTCGTGGGGCGGGATCGGCAACAAGCGGGCCAGGGTATGATCCCGGCCCGCCTTTGTCTTCACGAGCGCCCCGCCCTCCGCCGCCCAGTCGTCGCCCACGATCTCCCAGCGCCGGGTGTCGAGGGCGTCGAAGCCTTCCTCGAGCCGCAGGTCGGAATCTACGGTCGGCCCAAATCCTTCGTCTCCGGCTTCCGGCAACGATTCCGATGCCTCCGCTAAGGCCCGCTCGGCCGCGACGATCTGATCCCGATGAACGTGGTCGCGAAGCCCCGGCGTGTGCGCGGTCGCCGGAAGCGGCACCGGTTCGGGACCGGGGGCGAACGAGGCTAGGATCGCCGGCACGCCGGGCGCGATGATGGCGTCCGTGTCAGGGTCGGCGGGGTCGCCCCGGCGGTGGAGGTAGGTCGGGGTGTCGGGGTCGCCATCGAACGCCCGGGGCAATCCGTCGCGGTCGAGGTCGGTCTCGCCGGGAACGGGATCGAGCCGCACGCGGTGCGGTTCGAAGATCGCACGGAACCGGTAGTAATCGAGGTGGGTGATCGGGTCGTACTTGTGGTCGTGGCATTTGGCGCAGTTCAACGTCAGCCCGAGGAACGCTTTGCCGGTGTGCTCGATGGTGCTATCGAGCCACGTGGTGCGGTTGAAGAGGTAGTAGTTGCGCGCGAGGAAGCCGGTGGCGGTGACGGCTTCGACATCATCGGGTGCCAGCTCGTCTCCAGCCAGCATCTCGAGCAGCATGCGGTCGTAGCCTTTGTCGGCATTGAGTGAATCGACAATCCACTCGCGCCAGTGCCAGAGGTGTTTTTGGCTGTAGCGGAGCTGGTCGTTGAGGCCGTACCAATCGCTGTAGCGCCAGACGTCCATCCAGTGTCGACCCCAGCGCTCCCCGTGGTGCGGGCTGGCGAGCAGCTCGTCGGCGATCTCCCCGACCGCCCGGGTATCCGATAGCTGGCCCGCGGTCGGGGGGAGGCCGACAAGGTCGAGGTAGAGACGCCGGACGAGCAGTGGTCGCTCGACCGCCTCTGCCGGTCGCAGGCCGCGCTCGGCATGGCGCACCCCGAGCAAGGCATCGATGGGGTTCGGGTGATCCGTCGCCGGCAACTCCGGACGCTCGATCCGCTGGAACGCCCAGTGATCCCGCGGGTCATCATCGCCCCGTTCGTCGTCTGGAACGGGGGCGCCGCCCGCGATCCAATCGTTCAGCGCCGCCAACGTTTCGCCGTCGAGCGGTTTTCCTTCCGGGGGCATCCGCTCGTCCGGATCTCCGTGGAGAACCCGGGCGATCAGGGCGCTCGATGCCGGGTCTCCCGGAGTGACGATCGCCCCGGCATCGCCGCCGGCACGAATCCGTTCGGCCGTGTCCAGCCGTAGCCCGGCCTTCTGCTTGAGCGCCCCGTGGCAGGCGTAGCAGCGCTCTTTGAGCGCCGGCTTGATGGCGCCGAGGTAGATCGTCGCGCCCGCTTCCGCGGCCATGGCGATCCCGCCCGCCGGGAGGAGTCCCAGCAGGGCGGCAACCGATCGGTAAAGGACACGCGAATGCAAGGTGGTCACGGGGGGGGGCGAGTGGACACAGGAGGATACCATCGCCCCCTCCCTCACCTATCACGAGAGCGCGACCTCGGGGGACGCTCCCACCAACGCCGCGCAAAAGGACGCATGAAATCCTTTCGTCCCGTGTAGCTTCCTGCTACGGTGCGGCGCTCCCACCACCACCACCACTATCGGGCGCATCCGCCGGTGGGAACCGACGCGGATGCGCCCGCCTCCCTCGACCGACGGATTTTCCCACACTAACACCATGCCAGAGCCAGGGCCATCACAACTGAACGGATGCGCGCGCCCGGTCCGCAACGGGTGCTTCGGCCTCCTCGCGCTGCTGGCACTCTCCCTCATCGCGGCGGGCGCCCTCTGGATCTATCTCAACCCGGCCACGACGCGGAGCGGTCCGATCGTCTACGGGAAGCGCCACGGCAAAGCGCTGACCCTCGAAGTCTTCGATCCCGAGAAGGCGCACAATGGTGCCGCCGTCATCCTCGTGGTCAGCGGCGGCTGGAGGTCAAACCCCTCGGACATCGAGCCCTTCGTGGTCGCGCCGCTCCTGCGTGCGGGCTACATCGTCTTCGCTGTCGCCCACCGGTCGCAGCCGGACGCCACCGTCGGCGAGATTTTTCAAGACGTGAGCCGGGGCGTCCGCTGGGTGCGAAACCACGCGGGCGATTACGACTTTGACCCTGAAAAGATCGGGGTCACCGGCGGCAGCGCCGGCGGGCACCTCAGCCTCCTCCTCGCCACCCGCGGCGACGACGGCGATCCGGGCTCGTCCGACCCGGTGGAACGCGAAAGTTCGAAAGTTCAGGCCGTCGGAATCTTCTTCCCCGTCACCGACCTCCTGAATCTGGGCGGGTCCACGGAAAACGACGGCACGGGCGGCCCGCCGAAAAGCTACACCGCCGCCTTCGGTGAGCGCGCCAAAGACATGGCGGTCTGGCGGGAGGAGATCGGCAAAGAGCTTTCGCCGATCTACCACGTTTCGCCGCAGATGCCGCCGGCGCTGATCATCCACGGAGACCGCGACACGCTGGTGCCGCTCGAACAGTCCGAGCGCTTTGCCGAAGCCGCCCGTTCCGCCGGCGGGACGGTGGAACTCATCGTAAAACCCGGCAAAGGCCACGGCTGGTTGACCATGGTTCTCGATCTCAGGACGATCGCCAACTGGTTCGATCGGCAGCTCGAGCTCTGAAGCGGAATGCCCCGGACGGTGGCGGGTAGCTGCGACTTTCACTGCCGGACGATGGACCCGCTCCCCCCGAAGGGATCGCGCCGAGGGCGCCTTCGAATGAAGGCGTAGCTTTGCTCCACGGCAGCCCCGGCGCAGGCAAACGATCGTCTCGATGCAGCCGTCCCCGCCCGGCCTCGCATGATGCGATGGCTTGAGATCTGATTCTCGTGCCAATAGATTTGCCAATGCCGTCTCCTCCCCCATCAATGGGCGCGTGAGGATCACCTATCCAGAAGCGCTGCCGGTCTCGAGGCGGCGCGACGACATCCGGGCCGCCATGGAGGCGAACCCGGTGGTGATCGTCTGTGGCGATACGGGGTCGGGGAAGACGACGCAGCTCCCGAAGATCGCTTTGGAACTAGGACGGGCGTCTGCCGGGCCGCGGCGCATCGGCTGCACCCAGCCGCGGCGCATCGCTGCCACCTCGGTGGCCAGCCGGGTGGCCGACGAGCTCGGCGTCGCGCTCGGGCAGGAGGTCGGCTACCAGATCCGCTTCGAGGACCGGACAGACAAAGAGCGCACTACGGTGAAGTTCATGACCGACGGGATCCTCCTCGCCGAGACCCGGGGCGACCCCCTCCTCCGCCAGTATGACACCCTCATCATCGACGAGGCCCATGAGCGCTCGCTGAATATCGACTTCATCCTCGGCTACCTGCACCGGCTGTTGCCGAAACGCCCGGACCTCAAGATCGTCATCTCCTCCGCGACCCTCGACGCCGAGACCTTCGCCGACTTCTTCGGCGGCGCGCCGGTCATCCAGGTCGAGGGGCGTGCCTACCCGGTCGAGGACGTCTATCGCCCGCCCAACGACGAGCGCGAGCGGACCGCCGACCAGGTCGCCGCCGCCGCCGAATGGCTCGCGGAGACCGATCCGTTCGGGGATACGCTCGTCTTTCTCCCCGGCGAGCGGGAGATCCGGGACTGCGCCGACCTGTTGCAGGGCCGCCGCTACCCGAGCACCCTCGTGCTCCCGCTCTTCGCCCGCCAGGCGGGGAAAGAGCAGCAGCAAGTTTTCACGCCCACGCCCCGGCAACGCCGCATCATCCTGGCCACCAACGTCGCCGAGACATCCCTAACCATACCCGATATCCGCTCGGTCATCGACGCCGGCGTGGCGCGGGTCAGCCGGTTCGACCCGGTGGCGGGCATCCAACGGCTGCAGGTCGAACGGATCAGCAAGGCGAGCGCGCGACAGCGGCGCGGGCGCTGCGGGCGGGTCAGCGAGGGCGTCTGCGTCCGGCTCTATGACGAGGAGGACTTCGCAACGCGTCCCGACTACACCGACCCCGAGATCCTCCGGTCGAACCTCGCCGGGGTCGTCCTGCAGATGGAACACCTCGGGCTGGGCGACCCGTTGAAGTTCCCCTTCGTCGACCGCCCCCAACCCAAGCGCGTGGCCGAGGCCTACCGCACGCTGGAGGAGATCGATGCCGTCCAGAGACGCGGGCGCAAGGGGGAGGTCCGGTTGACCCAGATCGGCGAGGTTCTGGCGCGGCTGCCGCTCGACCCCCGCGTCGGGCGTATCCTTGTGGCGGCGCACGACGAAAAATGCCTGGCCGAGGCGCTGGTCGTCGCCAGCGCCCTGACAGTACAAGACCCGCGCGAGCGCCCCCAGGACAAGCAGGACGCCGCCGACCAGGCGCACCGGAGGTTTCGCGACCGACGCTCCGACTTCACCGGCTGGCTCCTCTGGTGGCACGCGGTCGACGCCGAGAGGCGGAAATCGACCAACGCGCTGCGCCGCTTTTGCCAGAAGAACTTCCTCAACTTCCGGCGCACCCTCGAATGGGTGAACCTCCACCGCGAGCTACGCGGATCCCTGCGCGACATGCGCTGGAAGCTGCCGGATACCAAGCGCCCCCTCGACGACCCCGCCGACACCTATTCCGAGCCGCTGCACCGCGCGATCCTCGCCGCCATCCCCTCGCACATCGGCATGAACATGGGGAAGAAGCTCGGCTACCGGGGCGCCCGGGACAAGACCTTCTATCTTTTTCCCGGCTCGGGCGTCTTCGGCTCCTCGCCGGCTTGGGTCATGGCTTTCGAGCGCGTCGAGACGGCCAGGCTCTACGCGCGGAACGTGGCCATGATCGACCCGGCCCAGGTCGAGAAGGTCGCGCCCCACGTCTGCCGCTACCGCTACGCCAACCCCCAGTGGTCGAGCGAGCAGGGTGCGGTCTATGGCGAGGAGACCGTCATCGCCTTCGGGCTCCCGATCGTCGAGAAGCGGCGCGTCCACTACGGTCGGGTGGACGTCAAAGTGGCACGTCAGATCTTTATTCTGGAAGCCCTGGTCAACGGCGAGACCCGCGCGCCATTGCCCGTACTTGAAAAGAATCGCGCGACCATGGCGGCGGCGGTGCGGCTCGAGCACCAACTCCGGCGCCGCGACGGGCTCGTTTTCCCGCAGGCCATCCTGGAGTTCTACGAGGAGCGCGTGCCCGCGGACATCTGCACGCAACACGCCTTCGAGCGGTGGGCTCACCGCCAGCCACCAGGCGCGCTCGACCTCGCGCTGGACGACTGCATCGTGCCGCAGGTGGAACCGATCCGGCCCGAGCTCTTTCCCGAGGAGCTGCCCGCGCCCGACGGGACGTCCACCTTTCCGCTCCGCTACCTCCACGACCCCTCGGACGAGGCGGACGGCATCACCGTGGTCCTCCCGCTGGCCGATCTGCCACACCTGCCCCCATGGTTCGGCGACTGGCTCGTGCCCGGCTGGCTGGAGGAAAAGGCGGGCATGTTCTTTCGCGCGCTCGACAAGGAGACCCGCAGGCTGCTCCCGTCGAACCGCGAACTGGTCGACCAGTTCCTCCGCGCCTGGGATGGGTACCAGCCCGAGGGCACCTTGGCCGACGCCGTCCTCCGCTTCATCGCCGACGAGTTCGGGTTGCGGCGTGCCGCCGACTCGCTCGACCTCTCGCGCCTGCCCCCCCACCTCGCGATGCGCTACGAGATCGTGAGCGATGACGGCAAGACGCTGGGGTCAAGCCGCGACCTCCCCGCACTGCAGGAGCGGCTGGCCGGCGACGTGGCCGCCAGGTTCCGCACCGTGGCAAAAAAGACTTCCCTGCGCCGCGAGCGCCTGCGCGGTTGGACGGTGGGCGACCTCCCCCCGACCGTGCCGCTCGACCGCCATACGGTCGGCTACCCGGGGTTCCTCGACAACGGCGACGGCACCGCGGGCCTCCGCGTCTGGCCGAGCGCACCGTGCTCGGCCCACCAGCACCGCCTCGGCGTGGCACGACTTTTCCGCACCCTCGAGCCGGACCTGGTCGCCCGTCTGGAGAGCGCGCTTTTCGAGCGTAAGGGAATCCGGCTCCCGCCCCAACCCCTCCCGAAATCCGTCCCGCGGGCAAGGGCTTCGCGCGACGGTTTCAATTCGCTGGCCAACGCCTTCGGCGGCGCACTCGAGCGCACCTCGCCCACGGCGGCGAAGTCGACAACCGCCGTCGCCCCACCAGCCGCAGCCGCCGTCGACCTCTCGCTGCTCGGCACCGTCGGCCGGGAGCCCCGGCGGAACCGGGACGACCTCGTGACACTAGTCCTCACGGAAACCCTCGGTTCTCCCCGCACGGAGGAAGATTGGGCCATCGCGTCCGCCGGCGCCCGCGAGGCGGTTTTCGCGACCGCCGACCGCCTCACCCCCACGCTCGCCAAGATCCTCGCGGTCGCCGGAAAGGTCGGAGGAATGTTAGGCCGCGGGGGCAGCTACGCCGAATCCCTGGCCGATGCGCGGGAGCATCTCGACCTCCTGCTCATGCCGGGCTGGCTGCTGGCCGGCAACCCCAGCTCGCGCCTGATCGACCTCCAGGGCCTCGAGCTACGCCTGACCCGGATGCTCGGTTCGCCCCCGATCAAAGACCTGGCCAAACTCGCGCGCTACCGGAAGGCCGCCGCCGAGATCTGGGCGGCCGACGCCACCTGCGAGTGCGGCACGTGTTCGCCCTCCCCCACCTTCCTCGACCAGCACGCCCGCGACTGTGACCTCCGCCTCCGCGAATTCGCCCCCGAGCTCCGACGAAAGTAGGGCGACTTCCGAAAATTGTCTGCGGCGGGATGACCGGGCCGGGCGTTAGTGTTCTAAGACACTCGTCCTGTGCCCTCGCAATGGCCAACACCGCACTCTCCACCACCAAGCGCTCGGCCGCTTTCGCACAGAACCTCCTCGTCTTCACGCTCATCTGCTCGCTGCTCTACTTCGGGCGGCCCGTGCTCATGCCGCTGGCCTTGGCCATCTTGGTCACCTTTTTGCTCAGCCCGATCACCCGCCGGCTCGAGAAACTCAGGGTACCCTCGGTCGTGGCAGTGGTCACTACCGTCACCTTGGCCGCGGGAGTGATCGGGGTCATCGGCTACTTCATGGGCAAACAGGTGATGGCGCTGGCCGCCGACCTTCCCAAGCACCAAAAAAACATCGTGGAGAAAATCGCCGACGTGAAGAGTGCTTCGTCCGGCGGTGCTCTCGATCAGATCCAAGACACCATCGACCGGGTTTCGGAACAGGTGGAGACCCTCGACGCGGTGGAAGAATCGAAAAAGTACGGGCCGCCCGTGCCCCCCGAGATCAGATCCAAAGAACCCGCCGCCGAACCCCCACCCCCCGTCGAAGTCCGGCTGGCCGGCGCCGACGACGAGTTCACCTTCCTGGGACTCAAGTTCCCCCAGGATCTCGCGCCGGTCGGAGAGATGCTGGCCACCACCGGCCTCGTCTCAGTCTTGGTCATCTTCATGCTGCTCCAGCGCAAGGACTTGCGGAACCGGCTGATCGGGCTGGCCGGCCGGGCGAACCTTGCCGTGACCACGACGGCACTCAACGAGGCGGGGAAGCGGATCGCCCGCTACCTGCTCATGCAGTTCCTCCTGAACTGCGGCTACGGGACCTGCACCTGGATCGGGCTGTACTTCCTCAAGGTTCCCTACGCGCCGCTCTGGGGGCTGGGCGCGGCCGTCCTCCGCTACCTGCCCTACGTCGGGGCCTGGCTGGCCGCGCTCCTGCCGATCTCGGTCAGCCTCATCATGCAGTCCGGCTGGGATCAGGTCTTCTCGGTAGTCGGCCTTTTCCTCGTGCTAGAGCTGATTTCGAACAATGTGTTCGAACCGAAACTCTATGGTCACACCGTGGGGATCTCGGAGGTGGCCATCATCGTTTCCGCCGTCGTGTGGGTCTTCCTCTGGGGACCGGTTGGCCTCGTTCTCGCCACACCGATGACCGTCTGCCTCGTGGTCATCTCCAGCCACGTCCCGGCGCTCGAATTCGTGGGCCATCTCATTGGTGAGCGCCACCAGCTCGAGCCGCAGGTCCAGTTTTACCAACGTCTGCTCTCCCAGGACGAGGACGAGGCCGTCGAGCTCTTCGTCTCCGAGGCGAACCGATCCACCCCCGTCGAGGCCAGCGACCGCGTCATCGTCCCCGCCCTCGTCCTCGCACAGAAAGACCGTCACGGCGGATCGCTGGACGAGGAAGACATCGCATTCATCTCGGCTGCGGTCGAAGACCTTGCCGACGACATCCGGGAGATCCGCGAGAAGGCTGAAGACGCTCCGGTCGCCCCCCCGGCCAACTCCCGGCCGGTGCTAGTCTTCCCCGTCAACGGTCGTCTCGACCACGCTGCCCTCACCGTCCTCGCCACGCTGATGGAGGAGGACGGATGTCCGCTCCGCGTCCTCCAGGCCAACACTCTCTCGTCCGAACTCATCGCCCAGATCCGCGAGATCGAACCGCTGGCGGTGCTCTTCGGAGCGCTGGCTCCGGCTTCGTTCGCCCACACCCGCCGGCTGCTCAAGCGCATCCATATCGAGTGCCCCGACCTCCCGATCCTCGCCGGACTCTGGAGCCCACGAAAGCTCAAGGGCTCGAGGCGCGACGCCGCCCAAGAGGTCGGCGCGCGCGACGCCTTCAGCAGCTTCGCCGAGGCGCGCGCCTATCTCCGACAACTCATGCAAACCGACCGCGCCCGGTAGCCTGCCGACCGCCAGCGGGCGGCCGCTACCGCCGGGTCCCCTCCGGCGCGTTGAGCACCAGCGTGTTCGAGACGTCGTTGCCGAACTGCTCGAAACCATCGAGGCTCCAGACGACTTTCTTGGTTTCGGGGTCGAGTTCGAAGAGATTGGGATAATCGGGACCGGCGTGGCAATTGCCGATGATGTAGTTTCCGTCGGGGAGCACCTCGAGCGTCGTGACCCAGGCGAGCCGGATCCCTTGGTCGGCAAGATCATCCTGACCGATCTGCCACACGATTTCCTTTTCGGGGGTCACCTCGAGGACCGAGTGGCCGTTGCCGGTGCCGATGAGGGTGTTCCCATTCTTCAAACGGACGGCGCTGAAGACGGCGTTGCCGAAGGCATCGAGACCGTGCCCTCCCGCGCGTTCGCGGTCGAAGAGCGGCACGTCGTACGCCCAGACGACTTCGCCCGACCCACCGTCGTACTCGCGGACGGCGCCGTCGCGCTCGTGGGCCACGAGATAGTTGCCGTTCCCAAGCTTCCGGGCAAGGCGGGTATCCGAGTGGGTGCTGGGACTATCAACTTTGAGCGGGATTTCTTTGACGACCTTGCCGTCGCGATCCACCTCGATAATCCGCGCCGCACCGCTCTCGGCGATCATGACGTTGCCACCCTCCAGCGGTTGGAGCGCGTGCACCTCGTTGCCCTCGGCCGATTCGTATGACCAGACGACCTCTTTTGTGGCAGGGTCGATCTCCGCCACCGCACGGCTACCGCGCTGCATCAAGTAGTTGCCGCTTCCCGGAACGACGTGGACGTCGTGGATCGCCCCCCACGGCATTTCCCAGCTGATGGAACCATCCGGTTCCAGCACCGCCAGTTTCCCCTTCCCCTGGATGAGGATCTGGTGTCCTCCCGGCTCGGCTTGGGCGAAGGGAAGCGCTACGGCGGAAACAGCCAGCGCCACGAGGGCAAACACGGGAGTCTTGGAGAGTTTCATAGGTTGCCAAGTTGAACATGTAAACGCCCGTCTACCAACCAAAAAATGCCGGACAATCAAATGCCCGGCATTTTATAGTTGCGCTCGTGCCCACGGCGGATCGAAATTAATTAACTGATTAACTAAGAACGAGTTGCGCTCCTATCAGCACGAGGACGAGCCCCATGACCGTCCCGAGAGCAGAGCTCCACCGAGCGCCCCCAAAAGCCCGCTGCCCTGCGGTGGCGAGGACGGCGATGCCAACGAAGATCGCGCCCGTGGCGACCGGTAGATAGACGGCCATCAGCGCGGTGCCGGACTCTGGGATCATCCCGGCGAAGACGGCGAAGAAGAACAGGAAGCCCTTCGGGTTAACGAGGCTGGTAACGAACCCTTCGAGGAAGCCGCGCCGGTCGCCCGCCGGATCGGTGGTCGCGCGACCGGGACCGGACGGGCGGCGCCGGGCGAAAAGGCCGCGCAGCCCGAGGTAGGCGAGGTAGCATCCGGTGCCGATTTTCGCGGTGGCGATGAGCCGCGGCGCCCCGGCTACCGCGACGCCGAGACCGGAGAGCAACGCGGCGGTGTGAACGGCTTTGCCCGCGCCAATGCCGATGGCGGCGGCGATCCCGACGCGCCGGCCGCGAGCGAAGGCATTGCGCAAGACGACGGCCATATCCGGTCCCGGCGATAGCACGGCGAGAAAGTGGATGCCCGCCACGACCAGGAGTTGTGAGACATCGCCGGGCATGGTCGTCGCGCTAGCGGTTCAGCCCGTGGGTCGGCGGCAGCGGGCGCCGGGCTTCGGTGAAATCTCCCGCGCGAACGGATCCCGCCGGGAGGGTTCTCGGCGGTGTGGGACGGGCGGTCACTTTCTCCATGAAATCGTTGGACGGGGCGGGCATGGCGTGGACAATTCCGGCGCTTGGGCCGAGTTCAAGCCAGGTTCGCGAGGGCGGGCACAATGGCGGTTGAATTGTCCGGACGGCGCTGTCTCATTGCTCCTCCCACGATCACGATCATGAGCGAAGAAAAATTCCAGGGCTACGCCCATCCCGACAAGCTGGTCACTACCGAGTGGCTGGCCGAAAACCTTGACGCCGACGGCATCCGTATCGTCGAGTCCAACGAGGACATCCTCCTCTACGACACCGGGCACATTCCCGGCGCCGTCCACATCGACTGGCGCGCCGACCTGAACGACCAGACGATCCGGGACTACCTCGGTACCGAGGCTTTCGCCGCCCTCTGTGGCAAGCACGGCATCACGCCGGAGACGACCGTCATCTTCTACGGTGACAAATCGAACTGGTGGGCCTGCTACGCTCTCTGGGTCTTCGCCCTCTTCGGCCACACCAACGCCAAGATCCTCGATGGCGGACGTGGCAAGTGGATGGCCGAAGGGCGCCCCGTGACCAAGGACGTCCCGGCGCCCCCCGCGGCCGACTACCCGGTGCCAGCCAGGCGCCTCGACCCCGAGATCCGCGCCTACCAGAGCCAGACGCTCGCCCACATGGAGGCCGGGAAGCCGATGGTCGATGTGCGATCGCCGGGCGAGTTCAAGGGGGAGATCACCCACATGCCCGAGTACCCCCAAGAAGGTGTCCTGCGCGGCGGGCACATCCCCGGGGCCGTCTCCTGCCCCTGGGCCACCGCCGCCAACGCCGACGGCACCTTCAAGACCGCAGAAGAACTTCGCCAGATCTACACCGAGGGCCTCGGGCTCGGCAACGCCGATGACATCATCGCCTACTGCCGGATCGGCGAGCGCTCCAGCCACACCTGGTTCGTGCTGACCTACCTCCTCGGCTACGAGAAAGTGCGCAACTACGACGGTTCTTGGACCGAGTGGGGCAACATGGTGCGCACCCCGGTCGAGCGGTGTTAACATTCACCTCCCCCTGACGTGACCGCCAAGTTCACCAACATCGAGACTCAGGAGGAATTCCCGCTGGAGCCGATCACGCAGATCGGCCGGAGCCCCGCCTCCAACATCGTGCTCGACGACCCCAGCGTCTCGCGCCGACATGCCATGGTGCGCCTGCAGGACGGGGTGTTCTGGTTCTACGATCTCGGCAGCTACAACGGCAGCTCGATCAACGGCTCCCACGTCACCGGCGGCAGGGAGCTCACCCACGGGGACACCATCGAGATCTCCAAGTTCCTTTTCGCCTTCCGCACCGACAACCCGACCGAGGCCACGACGATGGCGCCCCCGGACGCCCAGACGATCGCGCATTTCCGCACCTCGCCCGCCATCATCCTAGTGAGCGACATCCAGGGCTTCACCCGGCTTTCCGAGAAGTTCCCTCCGGAGGTCGTCGCCCAGATGATCGGATCCTGGTATGCCGAGTGCGAACAGATCATCTCTTCGTGCAGCGGTGTGGTCGATAAGTTCATCGGGGACGCCGTGCTCGCCTACTGGCTGAGCGACCGCCCCGACACCAAAGCCAACGCCCTCCGCGCGGCGACCTCCCTGCAGGCCGCGTGCCGGAAGATCTCCGTCGATCTGGAAGCCACCACCGGCGGCCACGAGATGCGGTCGGGCGTCGCCCTCCACACCGGCGAGGTCGCCCACGGCGGCATGGGGGGCGGCGAGCGCACCCTGATTGGCGACGCCGTCAACGTCGCTTTCCGCCTCGAGGCGCTGACGCGCGACATCGACGCCCTCGTGGTCACCAGCTCCGACTTCCTCGATGGCTGGACCGACGGCCACCAGTACTGCCGGTCGCTCGGCCTCCAAAACCTCAAAGGCAAAGCCCGACCGGTGGAGGTTTTCGCCGTGGACAGCGCCCCGGTCTGACCTCCCGCCTTCCGAAATGTATCCCGGCTCCCTCGATAGTATCGTCGATCTCTTCCAAACCGTCCCCGAGGAGGACCGTCGGTCCCTCCTGATCACCTACGCCGAAAACGCGGACAAACACGGGCCCGACGCGGGCGTCAGCTACGCCCTCGAAGACGTCCGCAAAGACGAGGAGTGTACCGATACGGTGGGCATCTTCCTCAACGTCGATGGCGGCGTGCATTTCAAGGTTTCACTCGGCCCGCAGGTGCAGACCCTCACCCGTGCCATGACGAGCATCCTCTGCCGCGGCTTGGAGGGCGCCAGCCCCGAAGAGGTACTCGACTGCCCTAGCGACTTCGTCCCCAAGATTATTGGCGCCGAGCTCGTCCGCCAGCGCAGCCAGACGGTCTACTACGTGCTCGGGCGCATGAAGAGCGCCGCCAAAGTCTTCCTCAACCGCCAGCGGGCGGCGGGGGACTGATCGGATTTGCATTCTCCGATTCCTCCGCTATGGACAGCGCGTCCGGCAGTATCGCCGGGCACGCGGACCACCAGTCGGTCCGCCCCATTGGCCGGTCTTCCATCGATGAGAGAAGGGTTCGTGGTTTCCTAACACACCCATCATCGAACCCCGCCCGCGCCGCACTGATCGCCGGGCAACCTCACTATGACCGATCCCTCCTTCGAGGCGATGCCCTTGGCAGCGCCCCTCCAGCGCGCCCTCCGGGAGCGCGACTACACCGTCCCCTCGCCCATCCAGGCCCAGGCCATCCCGCTCCTCCTCGAGGGGCGCGACCTCCTCGGCTGCGCGCAGACCGGTACCGGCAAGACCGCCGCGTTCTCGCTGCCCATCCTGCACGCCCTGCACGAGCACCCGATGCCGCTCACGCCGAAGAGCCCCCGCGTCCTCGTCCTCACCCCCACCCGCGAACTCGCCACCCAGGTCGGCAAGAGCCTTGAGACCTACGGCAAGTACGTCGATGTGAAGCACGCGCTCGTCTATGGCGGCGTCGGCCAGTTCCCCCAAGTCAAGGCGCTCAAGCACGGGGTCGACGTCCTCGTCGCCTGTCCGGGACGCCTGCTCGACCTCATCGAACAGGGCCACATCCGGCTCGATGGCGTGGAGTTCTTCGTCCTCGACGAGGTCGACCGCATGCTCGACATGGGCTTTGTCCGCGACGTGAGGAAGATCGTCTCCATGATCCCGACCAAGCGGCAGTCGCTCTTCTTCTCCGCCACGATGGCACCACCGCTCGTCGAGCTGGCCAATACCATCCTGCGGAACCCCGCGTCGGTGCGTATCGAGCCAAAAGTCACCACCGCCGAGAAAGTTGAGCAGTCGGTCTGCTTCGTCACCAAAGAAGACAAGCGTGGCCTCCTCATCCGCCTCCT
Organism: uncultured Verrucomicrobiales bacterium; assembly: GCA_964556355.1. GTDB lineage: Bacteria > Verrucomicrobiota > Verrucomicrobiia > Verrucomicrobiales > DEV007 > CAZKYJ01. The sequence continues at coordinate 14,657 of CAZKYJ010000018.1, forward strand.
CCAAGAGCAGAAACCCGGTGAGCTGACCATCGTCTTCGGGCGCACCAAGCACGGCTCCGACAAGCTCTGCAAGTTCATCAACAACTCCGGCATCACCGCCGAGGCCATCCACGGGAACCGCTCGCAGCCGCAGCGCGACAAGACCTTGAACCGTTTCCGCGGAGGGGCTCTCCCCGTCCTCGTGGCCACCGACGTGGCCGCCCGCGGCGTCGATGTCAAAGCGGTCACCCTCGTGATCAACCACGACCTCCCCAACGAGCCGGAGGCCTACGTCCACCGCATCGGGCGCACCGGCCGCGCCGGCGAATCGGGCCGCGCCGTGTCGTTTTGTTCGGATGAGGAGATCGACTACCTCCAAGAAATCGAGAAGCTCATCGGCCAGAAGATCGCTATCGATCCGAACCACAAGTGGCACGCCGCCGATCTCGCCGCGCTCCACGCCCGGGGCAAATCCACCGGCAAACACCCGCAGCAAAAAGGGAACGGTGGCGGTGGCGGCGGTGGTCGGGGCGGCCGAGGACGCGGCAAAGGTAGTGGCAACGGCGGGGGTGGTGGCGGCGGAAACCGCCCGACCGGCCGTCGCGGAGGCAGCCGCAGGCGCCGTCGCCCTGCGGGCGTCTAAAGGCGCCGTCGGAGCCAGGACATCAATCCGATGGCGAGGAAGACGCCAGCCCCGGGCTCGGGAACGGATCCAATCACCACGGGGCGCCCTACTTCTTTTTCGATGTAGAGAGCTTCCGCGAATGGGATGGCAAAGCCTCCGGCCTGCGTCCCGTCCGCGCGAAGCCGCTCCACATCCAGTTGCCCATCGATCCACCCCTAGCGGTAGCCGCCGCCCTCCACCGCGAGCCGGAATCCGATGAGATAGTCTTCTCGCCCGCCAAGAAAAGCGCCGTAGCCGATCAGCTCCGGTCGGTCGCGCACGAACAAATTGTGCGCGCGGACCGCGCCGTTAGCAGATGGTTCCCACGGCGCGCTATGTTCCCCGATGAGCTCGCCCGGATCGAGGGGGCGGGCGCGCTCGGAGCCCGGAGAAGTGACAAGAAACTCCAGGCGGTCGCTCCCCCGGAAGGAGAGCGATGCGACGCAGACACTTGTCGGAACGTCAGCACTGCAGCCGGCATCCCCACCCACGATTAGATCGTTCGTCGAATCATCACCGATCGGCACGGAGTAGCCGGACGGTGGGGCGGTGATCGCACTAAGCCTGACATCGACACGGATC
>CAZKYJ010000018.1:15891-18418 GCA_964556355.1 uncultured Verrucomicrobiales bacterium
ATGCTGGACGATGCACAGCACCGGAAAGATCAGGAGCAGGATTCGAGGCACCTAGGAGGACGCGCAACCTATGGGGACTTGTAAAATGCGACGAAAAACTTCGTGGTGCTCCCCGCCGAGATGCCGCAAGATCACCCTACCCGCGCCGATGATGACCGAAGCCCCCGCAGAAAAGAAATACTGGGCCTTCATTTCCTACTCTTCGAAGGATGCCCGGTGGGGGCGGTGGCTGCACCGGCGGATCGAGAACTACAACGTGCCGAAAAGCCTCCGGGGGAAGGCCTTATTCGACGGCGCCATCCTCGGGCAGAACCTTCGCCCGATCTTCCGCGACCGGGACGAGCTCTCGGGCTCGTCGGAGCTGGGTCCGGAGATATCTAAGGCGCTGGCGTCGTCCCGCCACCTCATCGTGCTGTGCTCGAGGAATGCCGCGCGCTCGGAGTGGGTCGACCGCGAGATCGAGGACTACCGGCGCTTGGGGAACGATCACAACATCCTCGCGCTCATCGTCGACGGCGAGCCCAACGCCACCAGCAACCCGGAGATCGACGATGCGGAGGAGTGTTTCCCTCCCGCCCTCCGCTACCCCGCCGAGCCCTTGGCCGGTGACCTGCGCCGGAGGGGCGACGGGAAGGAACGCGGCTTCCTCAAGGTGCTTTCCGGCATCACCGGACTGGAGTTTGATACGCTCTATCGCCGCCACGAGCGGGCGCAGCACAAGAAGCGCCTCGCGCTCGGCGCCATCGGTGCAGCGATCATCTTGGCCCTCGCGGGACTCGCGCTGTTCGCCTTCGACCAGAAGCTGCAGGCCGAACTCGCCCACGACGAGACGCTGCGCGAGAAAGGGAACCAGGAGGCGCTGCTCTGGCGGGCCTCGCACGCCGATCAGGAGTCGGCACTCCGGGCCGAGAAGGAAGGTCACCACCACGAGGCGATCGCCTACCTCCACCGGGCTCTCACCTACCGGCCGCAGAATAACTTCGCCGCCCTGCAAGCCATCGCCACCGCCGTCTTCGGAGACTCCGGAATGGCCAACCTCCTCCACGTTTGGAAGCTGGACGACTGGGTGAACAACCTCGCGCTCTCGCCCGACGGGGAACGGATCGCGGCGGGCGCCTCCGACGGCTCGCTCGTCGTTTTTGCCACGTCCACCGGAGCCGAGATCTGGCGGACCGAACTCCCGGCCACCGTCAGCTCGCTCTCCTACTCGCACGACGGTAGGCGGCTGCTCGCGGCATCCTACGACCGCACGGTGCGGCTGCTCGACTCCGCCGCCGGCGCCCCGGTCTGGATCCGGGAATTCGATCAGGCCATCGTGGCGCTGGACTTCTCGCCGACGGGCACGCACATCGCGGCCGGGGGCTACGGGCGATTTCTAACACTGCTCGCATCTGGGACGGGCGAAGAGGTTTGGCGATCCGAGTTTGCCCGGCCGGTGACCGTCCTAGCGTTCTCCGAGGATGGCGCCCACATCGCCGCGGGTGCGGGCGACCGGGCGGCATGCGTGATAACCGCCTCGGGGGCGACCCGCTGGGAGGCGGATCTCGGATCTCCTGTCCGGGCGCTCGCCATCGCGCCGGATGGCGGGAGCCTCGCCGCCGGAACCGGCGGCGGCGGACTCCACGTCTGGGACTTCGCGACCGGCCGCCCGCAATGGGAGGCGGCGCCCGGAGGCGAGATCAGCGCCGTCGCCTTTTCTCCCCACGGTAGCGAGCTGGCGGCCGGTTCGGCCGATCGCAGCGTCCGGCTGTGGGCCACGCGCGACGGGTCGCCGCTCTGGACCCACCGCTTCGCCGAACCGGTCAATGCCGTCGCCTTTTCCCCGGACGGATCGCGGCTCGCCGCCGGCTCGGGCACGGCGGATGTCCCCGGCTCGCTGCGCATGCTCGATGCCTCGAGCGGCGACGCCCACTGGGAGTTCAAATCGGCGGACACCGTCAATGCGATCGCCTTCTCCCGTGATGGGGCCCGGGTCGCCGCGGGCGCCGGGAGCTTCGACGAGTCGGGAACCCTCCGCCTTTTCGACGCGTCTTCGGACAAGTCGCTCTGGGGCCATCGTTCCGCCGGCGAGATCCATGCGGCGGTCTTCTCGCCCGACGGCGCCCACCTCGCCACCGGTGCCTCGGACGGCTCGCTGCATGTCGTCGCGGGGGGCTCGGGCACCGCCCTCTGGAAACGCACGCTCGACGGCCCTGTCGGAACGGCCACCTACGCGCCCGACGGAACCCGGCTGGCCGCCACCGCCGGCCTGGACGACAGCCCGGCGACCCTCCGCGTTTTCGACGGCTCCACGGGCGAGCCGCTCTGGCGGGCGGACTTCGCAGCGTCGGTCATCGCCATGGCATTCTCCCCGGACGGCACCCGCCTCGCCACCGCCGGCGCCGACACCACGCTGCAGGTCTTCGACGCCGCCACCGGTGCCGCGCTCTGGAAGTTCGCTTTTGCCGACCGCGCCAACACCGTCGCTTTCATGCCCGGTGGAACCCACCTGCTCGCCGGATCGGTCGACGGCAGCATCCGGATGTTC
>CAZKYJ010000019.1:0-17947 GCA_964556355.1 uncultured Verrucomicrobiales bacterium
GACCAACCCCGCTGGCCAGATCTCGGTCTTGGAACGGAGCCGGCGGGGGATAGCGGCGTCCAATCTGGTCGCTTCGAAAGGGAAGACCCCCCTGGGCATTATCGATTTTCGGACGGGCAACGTGCGGAAGGACTTCAAGGTCGCAGCCGATCTCACCGGGGCCGTCACCCAGATCGAACCGGTCCCCGGACAAGGAACGATTATCGCTGGGCAATTCGACCGGATCAACGGTCTCGATCGGCGGGGCATCGCCCGGCTGCTCCCCGACGGCCGACTCGACACCGAATGGTCTGCCCCGCTCCGCGGGAGCCGCGCGGACTATGATTTTGTTCGCATCCTCAACATGGAGGTCGGCGCCGGGGCGATCTACCTTTGTGGCTCTCCCCTCCTCGGGGTCGGCGACGTGCCGGCGCCCCAGGGGTTTGTCGCCCTATCGTTAATGGATGGATCCTTGCCTCCCCTCTTCCAGCTCGCATCGAACGTGACGCTGGAATCGCCGGACTTCCGTATCAACGACGTCTCCCTGAGCGGCCCCTGGTTGTATGCCGCCACCTCGGGGATCAAATTCACGGCGGCGGGGAACGACCCCCGAACGCTCGTGGTGGCACGGTTCCGACGAAATTCGGGCGCGATCGATGCCTTTTGGGGCGTCGACGCCGTCCCCCCCCTGCAGGGATTGAATAGCGGCCTCTCCCAATCGCGCGCCATCGCGGCCACCGCCACCAAAGTCTACTTCGAAGACACCCGCGTCGGCCCCCGCCGTATCGATATCGCCACCAACGAGTTCGACGACTGGATCTCGGATATCGGGTTTCCCACACCCGGCAGCGGCCTTCTCCGCGATATCGAGACTTACGGCACCGACGTCGCCCTTCTGGGACTCGGGCTGGTGGAGGCTCTTCCGGGAGGAGGCACCGCTCCGGCCACCTTCGGTCTGGTGGACGAAAACGGTTCCACTATCGGGTTCTGGCCCCGCACGCTCCCCGTGGTCGACTACGACTTCATCGGCTCGACTCTCGTCGTCCTGCTCGACCGCGTGGGGGGCGACCTCACGGTAGAACAGTTCGTTCCGGGCGGCCAGGGCAGCCCCGACCCCACCCAGGAAGTCGTCCTGACGACCCAGCGGGACATCCCTCTCTACTATGGCGCCATCTCCGCTGCGAATTCGGACATTCTCGTCGGCAGCGAGTTCACCGCGGCGGGCGGCACCCCGCGCGAGGCACTCGCGCAGCTGACGTCGATCCTGCCACCCATCATTGCCTACGCCCCGGAGAGCACCCTCGTCACCATCTACGCTCCGCCGACACGTCCGGGCAATGAGGTGAGCCACTTCTACCTGGCGGATTGCGAGGGTGGCACGCTTTTCCTCCCCGACGGCACGCCCTTCGACCACGGGGAGTTCATCACCCTCGCACAAGGGGCTGCCGGCCTGACTTGGGTGCCGTTCGGCGGCGGACCGTTCACCATCAGGGTGGCCGCAGCCTTTGCTGCCGAGGTCGATGCCATCGCTTCGCCGACGGCGGACGCCGACCTCAGCATGGCGCTCACCCCGGCGACCTTCTCCTTCGCCGCCAAAGAGACCAGCAGCTCCGAGGACACGGCAGAAGTCGAACTGGTCGTGACCTACACCGGTGACGTCCCCGCCACCGTGCAGTTCACCCTCCAGGAAGGGACCGCCGAGGCGGTCGAGTACACGCCTTCTCCCGAGGGCGATTTCTTCGATCCCGGGATGCAGGAGCTCTCGTTCTCGGGCCCCGGCTCGACGGCCATCCGCATCGCCGTTTTTGACGACATGGAATTTGAGGAGAACGAGATCTTCATCGCGCGGCTCACCGATCCCACCGACCCATCGGGAATGGTGACCCCCGTCCTCGTCTTCCCGTCCGACGAGACCGTGACCATCGTCGACGACGATTTTTCGGGCGACACCGGTTCTTCCCTAACCATCGTCGACCCCAGTTCTTACGATCCCGGCCAGGCCGACGGTCAGCTCACCGTATCGCTGAGCGGCGATGGCGGGCTCGGCGGGTGGCGCCTGGCGGGCGAGACGGTCTGGCTCGGTAGCCTGGCTACGGTGTCCAATCTGGCGACCGGGAACTACACCGTCGAATTCCGCCCCGTCTCGGGACTGCTCGAACCGGCTCCGATCATCGTCCCGATCAACGGCACCACGGCCACTCCGGTCGAGGAGTCGGGCGCCTACTCGGGCTCCAGCCTCTACGGGGAAGGCAGCGGGGCGCTCACCATGACGCTCGGCCCCGCCGAGGTCGCCGACGTCCCGGCCGGCATGACCGACGCCCCCGCCCAATGGCGCATCCAGGGTGGTGACCCGACGTGGCGCAACTCCAACGACATCATCCCCCTGCTCACCGCGGGTCCCTACATCGTCGAGTTTCGGCCGGTCACCGACCGCCTCACGCCGGACGACATCCTCATCAACGTCCAGGCCGGGCAGTTCAATGGCGCCAGCGTGACCTACCTCTTCGACAGCAGCATCCCCGGGGCCGCCGACCCGGGCTCGCTGGAATTCGGCCTCGTCACCACGACCGACACGCCCTACGTCTTCAATGGCCAAATCTACACCGAGCAGGGATTCGGTTCCGGAGTCGTCACCAAATCGCGCACCGTCCTCACCGCCGCGCACGTCCTCTTCAACGACGATACCCTTTCCTACGTCAACGACATCCTCTGGTCCCAGCAGCGGCACGTGGGCGACTACCAGAGCTCACCGATCGAACCGGCGGGGTTCTTCCGCTTCGACGCCTACTCCGCCCAGCGGGAAATCGACGTTCCCGATCCCTCGATCGGTCCCGGAGTCGGCAGCGCCGCCTCGCAGCAGCTCGATGCCGCCGCTCTCTACTTCCTCGAATCGGCAGCGCGGGGCGGCTCGGGCGGTTACCTCTCTTCGGACTCGGAGGCCAACCCATTCCTCCTCGGCAATGCGCAGAAGTTCATCGTCGGCTATCCCGTCGAGGGCATCGACCCGTCCCTCCGCGGTCGCATGCACGCCACCACCCCGAACAACGACACCTACACTCCCGCCGGCGGGCTCGTCTTCCGCACCGCCTCGTTCGTCACCGAGCCCGGGAACAGCGGCGGCCCGGTCTACGTGGAGGCGGATGATGGCACCGGGATGGGGGTCTCGAACTTCTATCCGGCGGCCATCTACCTCGGGGGCACCGGCGAGAGCACCGTCCGCGCCATCGACAGTGGCGTCGTCGATCTCATGAACCGCGCCGAGACGGCGGGCGGCGGCGGCGGGCAAAGCACCGGCGGTGGCGCCAGCTTCACCGAGGCCGGCACCACCCAGGACACCTTCGACCGCGGTGTCATCACCGCACTGATCTCAGGGACCGAGGACGGCCGCTGGCGCGTCATCGATGCGGGCGGCACGCCCCTGACCTCCTACCGCCCGTCCAACGTCATGGTCTCGATCCCCGAGGGCGACATGATGATGGAATTCCTCGACCTCGGCGATCCCACCCTGGTCACCCCACCGCCCACCATGGCCACGGTCTACCTGAACCAGACCACCGTGGTGAGTGCCTCCTACGGCGCCTCCGCCCTCGATGCCTGGACCCAGGACTGCCTCACCGCCAACGGGGTCACCACCAACAACGGCCCGCTGGACGATTTCGACCTCGATGGAATCGTGCATCTATTAGAGTTCGCGTTCAACCTCAGCCCGATCATCCCCGACACCGCGGGGCTGCCCACCCTGTCGATCGATGCCGCCAGCGGAGCCCTGCAGATCACCTACCTGCGCCGCACTGCCGCCAGCAACCCCGGCGTCACCTACACCGCCGAGTTCACCAGCGACCCGGGTGGCACCTACACCGGCAGCACCACCGAATCCGTCACCCCGATCGATGCAACATGGGAACAGGTCACCGCAACCGACGACGGGGCGCCGTCCGGCTCCACCGCGCGACTCGGCCGCATTCGGGTCACCACCACCACCGCATCCTCGTAGGAGATCGCCAAACTCCGCCCACCGCCCCGACACGAGCGCGTTTCGATGCACGGGAGCCGATCCGGCCGGCGGCCAAACTTTTTTGCAATTTGTCCATGCCTACGTCTCCTCAACGAGAGGGCACCCGCTGCCTCAGCAGAAACCACGGAATACAGGGCGTGATTCGCGCCCCATTCTGGAGTAAGCTCCCTGCTGGGATCACGGATCAGCCCCGGTATTGAACCATGCACGGCCTCAAGATCACCGCCCCACTCCACGCATGCGCGAGCCTCGCCTGTGCAATGTTCCTCGCCGTCCCGGCACCCGGCCAGTCGGTGCCCGCCGCCCGTCCTAACTCGGTCTTCTCGACCAACGGTTCGGTGACGGCCATCGCCGAGACCCCGCGGAGGGAGTATTTCATCGGGGGCATTTTCGACGAGGTCAACGGGATCCCGCGGAGCCACCTCGCGCGTGTCCGTTACGATGGTGCCCTCGACCTGACCTTCGCGCCCGCGCTCGATTTCCCCGTTTCTGCGCTGATCACCGACGGCCCGTTCGTCTACGTCGGCGGCATTTTCTCCACCATCGATGGCGAGGACGTGAATGGTCTCGCCCGGTTTTTCATCGAGACGGGCGTCCGGGATTCCGCGTGGCGCCCGTCGCCCATGAACAACGGCTTTGCTGCAAGTGTCAACGGGTTCGCCATCGATGACGGATTTCTCTATGTCGCCGGCGATTTCACGGAGATCGACCGGCTGGCATCGAGGGGGCTCGTCCGTTTCCATCTCGACTCGGGAAGGGTCGATGAAGAATGGACGCCCGACCTTTCTCGCGGCGGGTCGACCGTTCGCGTGACCGACGTCGCGGCCGGTGGCGAAGGGGTCTTCTTTGCCGGGCAGTTCACCGAGGTTTCCGACATTGCCCGCGCCGGGTTGGCCAAGGTCTCGGCGCGCGCGCCAGCCACCTTGGACCCGGCTTTCAATCCCGCGCCCAACTCCACCCCGGGGACTCTGCTGCTGCACGAAGGAAGCCTTTACGTCGGTGGTGCCTTCACCTCGATCGGCGGGGTGGCGCAATCCGGGCTGGCGCGGCTGGACCCGGTCCGCGGGGCCGTGGATCCCCAATGGACGGGCGTCACCACCGGCGGCGACCCCGTATTCGCCCTCGCGGCCGACAGGAACTACCTGTTTGTCGGCGGAAATTTCGACCGCATCTCCGGTGCGGCCGCCACCGATCTGGCCACCCTCATCCTCTCGAAAAATGGGGCGTTTCTCGAACCCGGCTTCGACCCGATTTCGGACCTCGTCGACCGAGATGGCTCGGTCGGCGCCGTGCACGTCTCAGGCGACAGCCAGATCGTGATCGGCGGATCGTTCTCCGTCGTCGGCAAGCGAATTTCTGCGTCCATCGCCCGGCTGCAGGTAGCGTCGGGACAGGTCGACGATCGCTTTAGCGCCCAGGTCACGCGGCCGGGCACCATCAATGCCATCGTCCAACAAGACGACGGCAAAGTGATCGTGGGGGGTGTTTTCCTCTCGGTCGATGGCCTCGAACGCCGAAACCTGGCGCGCTTCGATGCGGCCGGCCGGCTCGATCCTCTCTGGACACCTGCCCCCAACGCCGCGGTCAACGTTCTCGCCACCGCCGGAACGGACGTGTTCGTGGGCGGCGACTTCACGGAGGTCTCCGGATTTTCCACCCCGTATCTCGCGAAGTTCGGCACCGCGGCCGACCGGCCAGACCTGGGCTGGATCCCCGAAATCGACGGTGGCCCGGGGGCACTCCACATCGTTGGCTCTTCCATCTACGTGGGCGCCCCGTTCGCCTCGCGCCAGTCGGTCGCCCGCATTCCCCGCAGTGGCGACGGGAGTGCCGATCCCGACTGGAACGCACCCTCTGCTCCCGCGACCGTCCTCGCTCTGGCCAGCTCCAGGACCGCTGTCTTCATTGGCGGGTCGGATCCCCAGCTCGCACTCCTCACGCAGGTCTCGGCTGCAGACGGAAAGGAGTTTTCGGAATTCCGGGCGAGCTTCGCCCACGCGGGCGGTGGCATCGCCGCCGTCGAAGTGCTGGAACTGGCGGCCGAAGGGATCTACGTGGGAGGTAATTTCACCGGGGTAGGCGGAGCCACCCGGCGCAGCCTCGCCCGGATCGATACGGCAACGGGGGCGGTCGATACGCGATGGAATCCCGCGTTGGATGGGGACAACGTCGTATCGAAAACGTTCGTCTACGACCTCGCTGCTACCCGCGACGGACTCTACGTCGGAGGGAGGTTCACCTCGGCCGACGGCGAGGCCCGCACATCCATCGCCCGCCTTTCCCGGCAACTTGTTGCCACGCCGGATCGCGATTGGGACTTCGTTCTCAATATCCCCACCACGATCAACGGCATCGTGGAGGACCGCGGCGCGCTCTACATCGGAGGGAGGTTCTCCACGGTCGGCGGACGCGCCCGGCAAGGTGCGGCCCTTCTGGCCAAACTCGACCGGCCCGTCTTCTTCCGCACCTCGAGAGTCTTCGTCTTCCCCGGCACCGTCCCCGGCACCTCCCACTTCCAGCTGACCGATTTCGTCGGAGGGACCCTCGTGCTCCCGGACGATCCGCGCCCGCTGAAAACCGGTTCCTTCATCACGGTGGCCGAGGGGGCGCAAGGACTCATCTGGAAGCCCGAGGGGAACACGACGCAGTTCGTATCCTTCGCTTCCGCCGTTTCCTCCGACCCCGCGGGGGTTGCCAGTGGTGAAGCGACCCTCGACCTCTTCACGCCTCCCCCGCTGGTGACCGGGTTTGTCGAGGCAACCCACCAGGCACTCGAGGGTGATGCGACCGTCACGCTCGAGGTCGAGACCACCGCCAGCGGCGGGACGATCGACTACACCGTGACTCCCGGGACGGCCACAGCCTTTGACGCCCAGTCGGTGACCGGCGACTACTTCGACCCGGGCGCGACGACGCTCGACCTGACCGGTGGCGGCATCCACCAGTTCGCCATCGCCATCTTCGACGACTCGGATCAGGAAGGCGATGAGATCTTTACGGTCACGCTATCCAACCCGACCGGCGGGGCGATCCTCGGCAGCCAAAGCACGGCCACGGTGACGGTTATCGACAACGAGATCGTCGGCAGTGCGGGTCCAGAACTCGTCGTCGTCACCCCGAGCCCGCCCGATCCGGGGCCCGCCAATGGCGTCCTCGAGGTCACCCTCTCCAACGACGCCGGCCTCGGGCAATGGCGCCTGCTCGGCGAGGTCGATTGGCGGGACGCCATCGACGACGGTGGCGCTCCGGCCGGCGGCCTCACGACGGGCAACTTCATCATCGAGTTCCGCCCGGTCGACGGCCTTCTCGAGCCCGCCCCGCTCACCGTTCCGGTCGATGGGACCGACCCGACGCCCGTTTCGGTCAATGGAACTTACGTGACGAATACCCAGTTCAACCCCGGCGCCGGGGCGCTTTCCGTCATGCTGGAGCCTCTCGCCGCCGCCACCGCAGTACTGGAAGACGAGCGTGCCCAATGGCGGCGCCAAGGGGAGACGGTCTGGAGGGACTCGGGCGATATGATCCCGGATCTCCCCGCCGGACTCCACGCGGTGGAGTTCAAGCCAGTCCCCGGTCGCATCGTGCCCGCATCCCGATTGGTCAACGTGCAAGCGAGCCAGATCAACAGCACCAGCGCCGTCTACCTTTTCGAGACGAACCTCGTCGGCGTGCCCAGCCCGCAGCCGCTCGGCTCCTCGCCCTCGTTCATCGACGAACCCTACCACTTCAACGGACAGATATTTACCGAGCAGGGATTCGGCTCTGGCGTGGTCGCCAAAAGGCACACGGTCCTGACCGCCGGACACGTCCTCTTCGACGACACCCGCCTCGCCCACGTCACCACCGTCCTCTGGTTTTTCCAGCGGAACCGGGGAACCTACGACCTCCCGCCCCAGTCTCCGCGGGGATGGTACCGGTTCGACGGCTACTCCGCCCAGCGGGAACTCGATGTGGTCAATCCCGCATTCGGTCCGGGGGTCGGCAGCCCCCAGTCGCAGAACCTCGATGCCGCCGCCATGTACTTCATCGGAGAGTTCGCCGGGCGGGGCGGCTCCGGCGGTTATTTCGCCTCCAACGAGGCTCCCGCCAACCCATGGCTGAATAGCAATCGCGACAAGTTTCTCGTCTGCTATCCGATGGAAGGGATCCCGTTGGCCGATCGCGGGCGCATGCATGCCACCGAGATTTCGACCACCCCCTTCGACCACGTCCAGAATTTCGTCTTCCGCACCTCGTCCTTCAGAACCGCTCCCGGTGCGAGCGGGGCGCCCGTCTACGTGCGCGACGACACGGGCACCCTCTTTCCCGCCGCCATCTACCTCGGAGGCACCGGCGATAGCATCGTCCGGGCCATCGACGACTCGGTGGTCGACCTCATGAACCGCGCCGAGACCGCCGGATCCGGCGATGGTAACTCGACGGGCGGCGGAGCCACCTTCAGCGCGCCGGGCACCACCCAAGACGGCTTCGTCGTCGGGCAGGTCACCGCGAATATCGAGGGCACCGACCGCGGCCGCTGGCGGATCATCGATGCCGGCGGCGCCCCCCTCACCAGCTTCCGCAGTGCCAGCCGCATCGAATCGTTCCCCCCCGGCGAGATGATGATGGAATTCATGGAGGTCGATGGGTTTAGCACCCCGCCCATGACCGCGGCCACCGTCTTCACGAACCAGACGACCATCATCACCGGCGTCTACGGGCAGGACATCGACGGCTGGCTGGTCAGCGAACTGCAGGACTTCGGGGTGACCACGAACAACGGCATCCTCGACGATTTCGATTTTGACGGCCTCCTCCACCTCATCGAGTTCGCCTTCGGCCTCAGCGCCAGGGAGGTCGGCTATGACGGGCTCCCCATCATCGCCTCCGATGGGGACCGGCTCACCATCACCTACCGTCGCCGCCGCGCGGAGCTGAACCCGGGGATCACCTACACCCCGGAATTCGGCACCAGCCTCGGCGCGGACTGGGCGGGCTCAGCGCGCCCGGAAATCGTCACGCCCATGGACGAGATCTGGGAGGAGGTCACCGTGGAGGACGAGCAAGCCCTCGACGGAACCGGAATCCGATTCGGGCGCGTCCGCATCTCCGTACCGTAGGCGGGAGGCGACCCGGTCGTCGTTAGCGGCCGGTTCCGCAAGGATCAACCAATCTTCGGGAGCGGTCACGACATCCCACCGGATCACAATCGCCCGCCCACGGGGGCAAGTTGGATCAGCCCCCCGCACGTTATCTTCCGTGGGCGTGGCTCCGCGTTCCGACGACCATGGGATGCCGCGCACGTGCTTGTCTCCTCGGAAGGGGGCGTTAGACTGGGAAATAATCCGCCCGGGTCGCAACTTGCGGTTCCGTCCCCGTCCTCCCTACTCCATGCCCTTCCTCCCGAGAATACTCAGTCTGGCACTCCTCGGCGGCCTCGCGTCTCTGGCGTTCCCGGCCGCCGCTCAAACGATTCCCGCCCTCACGCCGGACTCCCGGTTTTCAACACAGGGAACCGTCTCGGCCATCGCCGAGCTCCCCGGACGCCGCCTGGTCGTGGGTGGCGAGTTCACCGGCGTCAACGGCGTCGCCCGCACGAACTTGGCGAGGCTCAACGCTGACGGTTCCCCTGACCTCTCTTGGGCTCCGGATCTTGACAACCGCGTCCGCGCGATCGCCTTCGTCCCCGGCCCTGATCTGATCTACGTCGGCGGGGATTTCACCACTATCGACGGCACGACGGTGAACGGTATCGCCCGCTTCGACGCCAACACCGGGGCGCTCGATACGTCGTGGTCTCCCGTTCCCACCGCGAATGGCGGGCCGGGTCGAACCTACGACCTCGCATTTTTTGCCGGGTTTCTTTATGCCTGCGGCACCTTCGACGAGTTCGACGGCAAAGCCGTAAATGGTCTCGTCAGGGTCGAGGCCGACACCGGGAATCTCGATACCGACTGGATTCCCAACATTTCCGGCCCCGGATCGTCGCCGTTCATCACCGGGGTCGAGGTGACGAGCAGCAGCGTCTTCCTCGCCGGGAACATCGCGGCCGTCGATGGTTTCGCGCTTACCGGCGTCGCCCGCATCGCCCGCACCGTTCCGCCGAAAGTCGATACCGGATGGACCCCGAACCCGACCGGCAATGTCGCCTCCATCGCCGCCGATGGGAACATTCTCTACGCGGCGGGCGGATTCACCCTGCCCGGCGGACAGAACCGGCTCGCGCGCATCCTGTCCAACGGCACGCCCGACCCCGCCTGGTCAGCCCTTCCCAACTCGGCGGTGAGCGACATCACGCTGCTCGGGAACCGCCTCTTCGTCGGCGGCGGCTTCACCTCCATCGGAGGGAAGGCCGCGCCGGGGCTCGCCTCTCTCGACCTGCCTTTGGGGGCACTCTCCGCCGTCCAGCCGCCTCCGCCGGGCGATATCACCTCCGCGAATGGTCGGGTCGGCACCCTCTTCGCGAGCGAGAGCTCGGGCCTGATCGCCGCGGGAAACTTCTCCGTGGTCGAGGGCCGGATCGCTCCCGCCATCGCCCGCTTCGATGCAACCTCGCTCCGGCACGACCGTCGGTTCGGCGCCCAAGTCACCGAGACGGGCACGGTGAACGCGCTCGCCCAGCAGCCGGACGGGAAGGTGATTGTGGGCGGAGCTTTCCTGGCTGTAGACGGCTTGGAGCGCCGCAACGTGGCTCGCTTTCTCGCCGACGGGAACTTGGATCTCACTTGGGCACCACCCGTTTCTGCCGAAGTGACCGCCTTGGCGGCGGTCGGGACGGAAATCTACGTCGCGGGTGAATTCCAGGACGTCGGTGGCCAGCCGGCCGACCATCTCGCCCGGTTCACCTCCCGCTCAGATCTTCCCGATCCGGCTTGGCAGCCGAGCCTCGCGACCGCGCCGGGAGCGCTCCTCGTCCGGGATCCGTTTATCTACGTGGGCTCCAACGTCGTCCGTCGGATCGCCCGGTCCGGCAGCGGGGCATCCGATCCGTCGTGGACCCCCTCCGGGACGCCGGTCGACGCCCGCGCGCTGGTCGCCGACGGATCCCATCTCTACGTCGGTGGCGAAGACAACTCGGTCACCCTCGCCCGCATCGCACTAGGCAGCGGCGACACCGATCCCGGATTCTCGTTTCCCACCGCCCACGGCAACGGGAACCGTACCACCGTGAACGCTCTCGCCCTCGACGCTACCTACCTCTACGTCGGAGGAGATTTCGACACCATCGGTGGTGAAGCGATCCCGAACCTCGCTCGCATCGTCCTTTCCTCCGGGGGGGTTGCCACCGGATGGATGCCGGATCTCAGTGCGTCACCCGCGTTCCTGGCCGAAGCCAACGCGCTGGTACTCGACGGCGACCAGATCTACGTCGGGGGCAACTTCAGCACCATCGGGGGCAGCGCACGCCAGGGTCTCGCCCGCGTCGATACCACGAAGTTCGCCGTCGCCGACCCGTCCTGGGACTTCCCGCTCGAGAGCACGGGCACCGTGACAGCCATGGTAGCCGATGCAGGCTCGCTGATCGTCGGCGGCCAGTTCTCAACGATATCCGGAGAGTCGCGCCGGTCGTTCGCGCGGGTTTCCCAACTCGAACCGCCTCGCCTTTCGTTCCGCCCGTCCATCCTCCACATCAATCCCGGTGCCATCCCCGGAACGTCGCACTATCAGATCACCACCGTCCAGGGCGGCTTCCTCAACCTGCCCGGTCAGTCCGGCGCCACACCCGCCGGCGCCTTCGTCACGGCTGCCGAAGGCGCGGCCGGGCTCGAGTGGAATGCCACCGGGCCGGTACAGAGCGTCACCGTCCGCGCGGCCGTCGCGCCCTCCCCGACCGGCGTCGGAGCCGGCTCGGCAACCATCGATCTCGACGTTCTCCAACCCCCCATCGTCCGGTTCGTCGCCACCGAGTTCTCCGCCAGCGAGGGCGGCATCGGCAAGGCGACATTGACCCTCGAATCGAGCGGCGCCGGCACCGTCTCGTTTTCCATCAACCCGGGGACGGCCACCACCGACGACTACTCACCGGGATCGCCGAGCCCGATCACCCTCACTGGCCCGGGAACCCAAAACTTCGTCATCAATATCACGGACGATAGCGAAGAGGAATCCGACGAGACCTTCAGCGTTCGCCTCACCGGAACGACGGGCGGACTCACCATCGGTTCGCCCGGCACCGCCACCGTGACCATCGTGGACGACGAGATCGTCGTCGCGGCCGGCGATCCGCTCGTTACCATCGCGCCGGATGCCGTCTCTCCTTCGTCCGGCGTGCTCAAGGTAAACCTCGCCAACGACGGCAGTGCGGGAGCATGGCGGCTCCTCGGCGAGCCCGGCTGGCGGGCGTCTTCGGACGACACGGGGCCCGATGCGACGGGGCTGACCACCGGCGACTACACCGTTGAGTTCCGTACGGCCGACGGCCGAACCACCCCGCCACCGCTGACCGTCGCCATGGACGGGACGACCTCCCTGCCCGTCACGGCGACGGGCGTCTACGGCAGCGGATCGCCCCTCGCCGCAGGGAACGGTTCGCTGTCGGTCGATATTTTCCCCCCCGCCGTAGGAGACGCGGCCTTCGTCACCTTTCGCGGACAGTGGCGCCTGGCTGGCGAGACCAAGTGGCGGGATTCGGGTACCGTCATCGACTCGCTCGCCTCCGGCGTTTACACCGTCGAGTACAAGGGCGTTCCCCAAAGGGTCGCCCCGGCCGAACCGACCATCCTTCTCCAGGCCGGCCAGCTCAACCGGACTTCCGGGATCTACCTGTTCGACCCCTCGCCCGGCGGAGGCGTGCTCCCGAACGCGCTCGGTGAAAGCCCGAATTTTTCCGACGAGCCCTACGCATTCACCGGCCAGCTGACCACCGATATCGGCGCGGGCTCCGGCGTCGTCGTCACGCCGGCTGTCGTTCTTAGCGCCGCCACCCTCCTTTTCGACGACGTCCACCTCGCCCATGCCAGCGCCGTCCACTGGATTTTCCAGCGGCACCGCGATCTGCACGACACCCCCTCCCTCCTCGCCCGGGGCTGGGTGCGGCTCGAGGGCTACTCGTCACAGCGCGCCGACGATGTCGTGAACCCTAGCGTCGGGCCGGGAGCACCGGGGGCGGCCGCCCAGGCGCTCGACGCCGCTGCCCTCTTCTTTCTTTCCGATGCCGGGAGGGGTGGGGCCAGCGGGTACCTCAGTTCCGACCAAACGCCCGCCAACCCCTGGCTCAACGGGGCACGCGACAAGGTCTTCGTCGGTTACCCCCGCGACGGCCATCCCAGTTTCGTCCCTGGGCGCATGCACGCCACCAACGCGATCTCGGTGGGCTTCGCCCATCACACGGGACCGATTTTCCGGACCATCGCGTTCCAAACCGGCCCCGGGTCGGCCGGCGCCCCCATCTTCGTCCGTGCCGATAGCGGCGCGCTCCAACCGGCCGGCATCTACCTCGGAAGGCGTGCGGACTCCAATGACATCCGCGCGATCGACTCCACGGTCGTCGACCTCATCGGGCGGGCCGACGATGCGGCGCTCACCGCTGCTGTCCCACCGAAGACGGGAGGGGGCGCCACCTTCTCCGAGGCGGGTACCACCCAGGAGAACTTCACCCAAGGGTTCGTCACCGCGCAGATCAGCGGCACCGACAGCGGGCGCTGGCGCATCGTCGACGCCAACGCAGAGCCCGTAACCCAGTTCCGCCCCGCCAATACCTTGGTCTCCATCCCTCCCGGCGAAATGATGATGGACTTCCGAGAGGTCGCCGGCTTCGAACGCCCTCCCATGGTCGCGGCCACCGTCTTCAATAACCAGACCACCGTGATCCCCGTCACCTACACACAGGGGCTCGACGGCTGGCTCCAGTCCGAACTCGCGGACTTCGGCATCACCGCGGAAGGCGGCCCGCTCGACGACTTCGACAAGGACGGGATAGTGCACCTGTTAGAGTTTGCCCTCGGCCTCGACCCGCGCACGCCTTCAACCGACGGACTCCCCACCGTGTCGGTGGCAGGGAACCGTCTCACCCTCACCTACCGGCGCCGGATCGATCCCGGCGACCTCGCCTACGTCCCCCAGTTCGGAAGCGATTTCGCCAAGGACTGGCAGCCTACGACCCGCCCCGAAGCCGTCTCCCCCATCGACGGGATCTGGGAGGAGGTCACCGTCGAAGACGACGCGACCTTCTCGCCGGACACGCCCCGCTTCGGAAGGGTTTTCATCGAATCCTCACCTTGACGCCGAGGCTATTGTCCGACGATCGGATCGGAATAACCCTGTCATTGATCCATCGAGTTGGATTAGAGTATTGAACAGTCCCGCACCCCGCTTCCCCGTGTTTTCATTCCCTATTTCGGTCGCGCGAGCCTGCCTCGTCCTCGCACTGGCGGTGGCGGCCTCGAACGCCCAATCGGTCCCCGCCACCCGGCCGGACCTGAAAATCTCTGCCGCGGGAACGGTGCGTGCACTGGTCGAGGCTCCGGATCGCCAGATTTACGTGGCGGGCTTCTTCAGCGAGGTCAACGGGGTGCCCCGCAATTCGCTCGCGCGGCTCAACCGGGACGGCACCGTCGATCTCACCTGGGCACCGGTCGTGGATAGCCAAGTGTTCGCGCTCGAATGCGTGAACGGGTTTCTTTATGTCGGAGGAACCTTTACGACGATCGATGGCCTCAGCCGGAACGGCGTCGCCCGGTTCTCGCTGACCACCGGGCTACTCGATCCCAACTGGGATCCTTCGCCGACCCAGATGTCCCCCTTCGGCGGCAGTTTTGGGGGATACGTCAACGCTTTCGCCACCGAAGGTGACTTGCTCTACATCGCGGGAGAGTTCGCCACCTTTGGGGGGCTTCCCCGCTCGGGGCTCGCACGGATCACGCTGGCCGACGGCCAGACCGATCCCACGTGGAGCCCGCAGATCGAATGGACGATTTCCACGGCGCCTCGAATCAGTGAAATCGCCTTGGGCGGAGGCGATGTTTTTGTCAGCGGGTCTTTCGACCGCGTCGAAGGCACGCCGCGGTCGAATATCGCGAAGTTTTCATCCGCGGGCACCGGGGCTCATGACGCGGGGTGGAATCCCCTCCCCAACCTCAGGCCGCTGTCGCTCGCCTATGCCGGCGGTTCGCTCTACGTCGGCGGCGCGTTCGATTCGATCGGCGGCCGAACATCCCGCGGGCTCGCCAAGCTCGATCCCGGAGGAACCGGCGCCGCCGACCCGGCATGGATCGGCACCACGACTGGCACGGCCAACGTCACCTCACTACGCCCCGATGGGAACACCCTCTATGTCGGCGGCTTTTTTTCTTCCATCGGCGGGGCACCGGCCTCGAGCCTCGCCGCCCTCGATCTCACACAAAGCGGCGCCCGGCTGGGTCCCGCATTCCCGACGGTCGCCAACTTGGTCACCGGGATCGGGAACGTCGAGGCCCTGATCATATCCGGCAGCGATCTCGTCATCGGCGGCGGATTCTCGACTGTCGACGACCGCTTGGCCGCAGCGATCGCGCGGATCAACCGCGTGGATGGCGGCCACGACACGGCGTTCGCCCCGCAGGCCACCACGCAGGGAAGCGTCAACGCGCTCGCGCGTCAAGGCGATGGCAAACTCATCGTGGGCGGGAGCTTCGTCGTCGTCGACGGTCTCGAACGGCGAAACCTCGTCCGTCTGCTCGTCGACGGCACCGTCGATCCGAGATGGGCGCCCGACGCCAATAACCCCGTGCAGTCGATTGCCACCTCCGGCAGCGAGATCTACGTGGGCGGCTCATTCTCGCAGATCGGCGGGGTGGCCGTCAGCGGGGTGGCCCGCCTGGGACTCGACTCGGACTCCCCCGACCCGGGTTGGCGACCGCCCGCGCTGAATGCGGTCGGGGCGATCCTGCCACACGGTGATTCCGTCTACCTCACCGGCACCTACGCCGCGCCCGGAGGCGGCTTCCTCTTCGTGGCACGGGTGCTCCGCGATGGTGACGGATCGATCGTTCCCGGATGGGATCCTGCCCCCGGCCCACAGATCGGCAGCGCGCTCGTCGCCAGCGACACCCACCTCTTTGTCGGCGGAACGTTCTCCACGCCGAACGTCATCAAACTCGACCTCACCACCGGTGCGGCCGATCCCGGATTTAGCGTCGGTGTCGCGGGTGTGAACGCGTTGCTCCTCGACGGCGACGACCTCTATATCGGGGGCAGTTTCGGCAGCATCAGCGGCAGCGCGCGGAACCTCTTGGCACGGGTTTCGGCGACCGATGGGGCTCTCGATACCATGTGGAGCCCGATGGTCGGCGGGACAAACCCGATCAACAACGAGGTCAACGCCCTCGCCATCGGTGCCGATGGCCTTTACGCCGGCGGTAGATTCTCGACAGTAGGCAACCGCTCTCAAGTCTCGGTCGCGCGCCTCGCCACCACCGGGAGCGGTGCGCTCGATCTGAGCTGGAACTATAACGTAAGCTTGAACGCCACGATCGATGCGATCCTGGAGGTCTCGGGCTCCGTCTACATCGGCGGGAGGGCGCAGTTCTTCACCTCGGTGGGTGGCGTGCCCCGGCAGTCGCTCGCCCTCCTCGGCTCCGCGGCCGCCCCGACCATCTTTTTCGACGACGGGCGGGTGTTCGCCGCGGGCGGACCGGACGTCACCCACTTCAGGCTCGGCCCGGTCGTCGGCGGGAGGCTGGCCATCCCCGGTTCCACCACCCCCCTACCCGAGGGCAGTTTCGTCACCGTGGAGGAAGCCGCGGCCGGCCTGGTCTGGACGCCGGAAGCAGGGACGACCACGCGGACGATCACCGTTCTCGGGTCGGTGACGGGGGATGATTCCGGACTCGGCACCAGTCCGGCCACCCTCGACCTCTCCGTGACCTCCCCCGCGCCCGCCCCGGTTTTCCGATTTGTCCAGGACCGGGTATCGGTGCCGGAGAACGCGTCCTCCGCCGTGCTCGAGGTCACGCTCAGCGGGGGGGCCGGCAGCGTGGCTTTCCGCATCGACCCCGGCACCGCCAGCGCGTTCGACGGCGTCTCCGGCGACTACTTCGGGTTCCCCAACACGCTCACCTACCCCGACCCGGGCACCATGACGATCACTGTCCCGATCTTCAACGACGCCATCAATGAGGGCGATGAAACCTTCACCGTCGCGCTCCACTCCCCGTCGGGGGGGCCGGTGCTCGGCGCCCCGGTCGTGGCCACGGTCACCATCACCGACGACGATTCGTCCGGCACCCTCGGGTCCCGCACCCTCGTCGTCGACCCCGGGCCAGCGGCCCCGAGTGCAGGCGTGCTCGAAGTCAACCTCGCGGGAGACGCCGACCTCGGTCAGTGGCGGCTGCTCGGAGAGACCGGCTGGCGGGACAGCACCGACAACGGAGGCGAGGCCGCGGCCGCGCTGGCGACGGGCAACTACCAGGTCGAGTTCCGCCCCGTCGACGGCCTCCTCGAACCCGCCGTGCTGACGGTGCCCGTCGACGGCGGCTCCGCCTCGCCCGTCGTGGCGGACGGGGTCTACCTGCCGCTGGAACTTTTCGACCCCGGCACCGGGTTTCTCACGGCGACGCTGTTCCCGGTGACGCTGGCCGAGGCGCCGGTGGTGGCGGAGCGCGCGCAGTGGCGGCGGGTCGGCGAGACCATCTGGCACGACTCCGACGCCATCCTGCCGCCGGTCACCTCCGGCCTGCACCTCATCGAGTTCAAGCCGGTCCCCGGCCGCCTCACCCCCCCGCAGCAGACCGTCCGGGTCAGCGCGGGGCAGACCAACGCTGCCACCGCGACCTACCTTTTCGCGACCGAGCTCGCGGGCGCCTCCGAGCCCGTCCCTCTGGCGGACGCCACCCCGCGCCCGTTCCGTTTCGCCGGCCAGATCCAGACCGAACAGGGCTTCGGCAGCGGCACGGTGGTGAAGTCCCGCACCGTCCTCACCGCCGCCCACGTCATGTTCGACGACACGCGGCTCGCCTGGGTCACCACCGCCCGCTGGTTTTTCGGGCGCCACCGGGG
>CAZKYJ010000020.1:0-14373 GCA_964556355.1 uncultured Verrucomicrobiales bacterium
TACCACTGGCACACCGGCTACGTGCCTCCGCAGACCGTCGCCGCCCCGCACATCGGCGCGTGGATGGGTAAAGTGCTAGGTTCGCGGAACCCGGTCATGCCGCCGTTCATCAACATCGGGCAGCGGCTCGAGGGCGTGGGCGAGAGCGAGGAGCTCAAGGCCTTCACCACCGGCGGGTTCTTCGGCGCCGAGTTCGGGCCGTTCAACCTCCCCTACCCCGAGGAGGCCGCGCGCTCGGTCACGCCGCCCGAAGGGATGGACGCGAACCGGTTCGCCAACCGCTATCGCCTCTACCAAAAACTCGTCGACCAAAACCCGGACCGGGATTTCCTCAGCGACCACCAGCAGGAGTCGATGCTCCGCGCCATGGACAATGCCCACCGTTTGCTCGGCGCCAAAGAGCGCGCCGCGTTCGATATCTCTCTGGAGCCGAAAGACGTCCGCGAGGCCTACGACACCGGCCGGTTCGGGCGCGGCTGCCTCCTGGCGCGCCGCCTCGCCGAGGCCGGGGCGCGCTTCATCGAGGTGACCACCGAGTACGTGCCCTTCGTCCACTGGGACACCCATGAAAAAGGTCACGAGACGGCCGAGCGCTTGAAGAAAGAGGTCGACCGCCCGATCGCCGCCCTCATCCGCGATCTGGAGACGCGCGGGATGTTGGAGCGCACGCTCGTCGTCATCGCCTCCGAGTTCAGCCGCGACATGATGATCGAGGGCGTGCCCGGCTCGGTGGCCAAAGATCAGTCGCGCGCCAAGTCCGACACCCTGGAGGAGTCCAAGCACTACGGGCTCCACCGGCACTTCACCGGAGGCAGTTCCGTGGTGCTTTTCGGCGGCGGGACGAAGCGCGGCTACGTCCACGGCGCCACCGCCGCCGAGCGCCCGCTGGTGGCCATCGAGAAACCGGTCAGTATCACCGACCTCCACGCGACCCTCTTTACCGCCATGGGTATCAGCCCGAAGACCGCCTACGACATCGAGAAGCGCCCGTTTTATGCCACCGAAGATGGGCATGGCAAAGCGGTGGCGGAAGTGTTCGCGTGACCGCGGCCACCGTGGTGCGGTGCGCGCTCGAAACGGTGAAGGCCGGACTTGTTCTGCGGGGTGTGCCGCCTATAATTTGCCAGTGCCACCCCGCCTCCGCCGTCGTGGCAAAAAAACATAAATCCCCGATAAGCCCGATGAAGCTTCCCCGTCTCCGACCCCTCCGGTCCGCCCTGTTGCCCATGGCCTTGGCCGCCGCCCTCCCGACCGGGCTCCGCGCCCAAGAGGTCCTCTTGACCGACGATTTCACGGCCGACATGAACGTCCGGGCGGGGGCTCTCGATTTCAATATCGCCAACCGCCAGACCGGCACGCTGGCCACCACCGACTACATGACCTTTCCCGGGGGCAACCCGAACGTGCAGCTCGGCAACATGACGACGATGCGCAGCGGCGGCGACGGCAACTACCTTCTCCTGGCCTTCGGCGGGATCGCGTCCCTCAACCAGAACCTCAACGGTCCCCTGACCGCGCAAGGGCTCGAGATCAGTTTCGACGTGGCCGCCAACCTTGACACCTCGACCCCGGCGGTGCTGAACAACTGGACGGCCATCAACATCGGCTCGGCTCCCGACGAGAGGAACATCAGCGTCAACTCGCCCCGGCGCCATTTCGGGTTCCTTTTCCGGGCCAACGGGTTGACCCAAGCCTTCGAGCGGACCACCCTGATCTCCACCGATATCCCGTGGTCGCCCATGCAGGAAGGCGGCGTCGACAACTTCGACCGCGTCCGCATGGTCATCACCGACCCCACCGACGGCAACCCGTTCGACGGCACCGGCGTCACCAAAATCGAGGTCTTCTCCTCACTCATCGACGGCGGCGAGTCACCGATCTACAGCTACACCAAAGAAGGGGGAGGGTTCGCCGACAACTACCTGAGCTTCGTGTCCAACAGCATCGGGGCGATCGACGAGCTGGAGATCACCTCGGCGCCCGAGCGTGTCGAGCTTGACGAGAGCTTTCTCTACACCCCGATCGCCGAGAACGACGCCGTCGGGCAGCTCGCCGTGGTGACGGACGCGGCGGCCGAGAATTACACCTTCGAGCTGGTGGCCGGAAACGGCGCGACCGACAACGACAAGTTCACCGTCTCGGGCAGCGTTCTCCGGGCGGGCGCCTACGATTTTTTGCTCGACCCCGAGGGCACCAGCTACCGCGTCCGAGTCCGAGCGACCGGCGACACCAGTGGGGCGATTTTCGAGTCGGTCGTCGCGCTCACCAAGGTCATCGACGGTGATGGCGACCGCATCAGCGATACCTACGAGATGGCCTTCGGGGTTGACCTCACCGCGACCGGCAACCTCGACGGCGACGGCCTGACCGACTTCGAGGAGTACGCGATCAGCCGCGGGCCGTTCCCGACCATCAGCCCGATCACCGAAGACAGCGATGGCGATACCCTCGAAGATTCCGCCGAATACTTCGGGACCCTTGGTGCGCTTCCCACCAACCCGACCGCGGCCGACACCGACGGCGACGTCTACCGGGACGACTACGAGATCGCCAACGCCACCGATCCGACCAATGCCGGATCGCGGCCCCCGCTTCCGGCAGGGCTCACCGTGATCCCGGTGACCGACGACGCGAGCAGCGAGGTGGGCGGCGGCACGGTCTATACCCATACGATCAGCGGGGGCGGGCCGGCCACCATCAACGGCGTCCTCTTCGAGGAATTGAACCCGGGATCCTCCTTGGCCAACTTCGTCTGGAGCGCGTCGTTTTCGCAGAACGAGATCGACCCCATCAACAACGGCGACTGGTTGCCCGGCAATGGCAATGTCAACGGTTCCGGACTCCTGGATCTCTTCGGGGGCTTCACCTTTTCGTCCACCGGTGCGGACCCCGGATCGACCCAGATATTCACCCTCTCGGGACTCACCCCTGGCCGGAGCTACGACTTCCGCTTCTACATCAGGATCTGGGACACGGCGGGAAGCGGGCGCCCGATCGAGCTGACCTTCACCAATGGGGCGAGTTCCGAGCTCATCAGCCCTCCGGGTGGCTTCCCCGAAGACCGTCCGCAATTCATCCCCGGGCTCACCGACCAGCACCAGGCCTACATCTTGAGCTATCCCTACACTGCGGAATCGAGCGAGGTTTCCGTGACGGCTGCCGTGCCCCTCAGCGCGGCCGCCGGCAGCGGGAGCTTCCACATGTACGGCCTGTCCAACCAGGTGGTGGGCGATCTCGAACCGTTCGCGATCACCAGCATCGCCCGCGATCCCGCGAGTGGCGGGGTCACCCTGATCTTCCCTTCGAGCATGGGAGAGACCTTCGACATCGAGGTGTCGGAAGCGCTCGAGGACGGTACGTTCGTCCCCTTGGCGCAGAACATTGACGCAGCTCCAGGGGCAACCACCAGCTTCACCGATACCGCCCTCGCCCCGACCCGCGACGCGCTCTATTATCGGGTGCGGCGACAGTGATTTGCCGCTAAGGTGCGGATTCCCCCCCCGATGATTCCCTCACTCCGCCTCCCAGCCGGGGCCGCCGCCGCGTTGTTGGCGGTCGCCGCCCCTCTCGCCGCCAGCTCGCCCGACAGCGTCGTTGTCTTCAACGAGCTGCACTACAATCCTTCCGGGGCGGACGAGGCGGGCGAATGGCTCGAATTGCACAACCAGATGGCGATCGATGTCGATCTATCCGGTTGGGCGTTCGATGACGGGATCGGCTACACCTTCCCGGCGGGCACCGTCATCCCCGGCGGGGGCTACCTCGTCGTGGCCAAAACGCCAGGACACGTCTCGTTGGCCGGGGTTCCCGGGGTGCTGGGCCCGTTCACCGGGCAGCTCTCGAACGGTGGTGAACGGGTCGACCTCGCAAGCCGATCGGGTCGCCTCATGGACCGGATCGAATACGGTGATGCCGGTGACTGGCCGGTCGCGGCCGACGGTACCGGCCCGAGCCTGGCCAAGCGCGACCGCGATCAGGCTTCGCAGCCACCCGCGAACTGGACGGCGAGCGCCCAGGTCGGCGGTACCCCCGGGGCGCCCAATTTCGCCCGTCCCGGCGAGGTGGTTCGCCACACCCTCGTCGCCTCCGATTCCGTCTGGCGCTTCGAGGATAGCGACACCCCCCAGCCGGCATCGTTCACCACCGCCGGCTTCGACGACGCGACCTGGTCCACCGGCACCCAGCTTTTCGGAACGGACGCCGTCGGCGGCACGCCGGTCCTGACCATCACCCAAGACCTCGTCGAACGGTTCCGCGCCGGCGCGATCACCGGGGTGGCCGACGGGGGCACGTTCGCCACCTGGCCGGACACGGCGACCGGCGATGGGGTCAGTCAGAACGCCACGGCCGGGGGGAACCCGACTTTCCGTGCCAATGCCACGCCGTCCGGGCAGCCCGCCGTGCGATTCGACGGCGACGACGAGTTCCGCACCACCGCCTCACCGGGGATCGGGAGTACCGCGGGGTTCACCTACTTCGCGGTCGTCAGGGCCAACGGGGCCCAGGCCGGGGGGGCGATCACCGATGGCTCGGGCGCCTACCTTTTCGACCGGGTCGCCACCACCGGGAACCCGTTGGCGTCGCTCAAAGTGGTCAACGGCCGCTTCGGCGTCCAGAAGCGGTTCGATAGTGGCGCGGGCCTCGGCGGGCCGCTTTCGACCTCGGGGATCTCGACCTCGGATTATCAAATCGTCGCCCTCCGGCGCAACCCGGCGGCGAACCGTTTCGAGCTTTGGGTCGACGGCGAGCTCGAGGGCACCGAGTCCGATCCGGGCAGCCCGCTGACGCCCCAGCCCATCGTCATCGGCCGGCATGGGACCATCGTCAGTGGCGGTTGGAACGGTGACATCGCCGAGCTCCTGGTCTACCGCAGCGCGCTCAGCGATGCCGATTTTCAAACCGTCGGCAGCTATCTGGAATCTGCCTACGGCCTCGATACGGGCTTCGGGGGATCGGTGATCAACACCCAGATTTCCGACACGGCGGCCACCTCCTACTTCCGCAGCACTTTCACGTTCTCCGGCGACCCGGCACGCACGGCCGTGAGACTGAACCACACGGTCGCCGACGGCGCGGTCTTCTACCTCAACGGGATCGAGATCGCGCGAGCGAACCTCCCGGGCGGGCTCGTCACCCACGCGACGTCCGCCCTGTCCGACATCACGATGCCCGAGGCCACGGGGTTCGTGACGGTTTCCGGCTCCCAGCTCGTCGGCGGGACGAACGTGCTCGCCGTCTCGCTACACACGGCACCGGGCGATACCAGTGCCACTTTCGGGGCGACACTCGAGGCCACCGAGACCCCGCCGGCCCCGGATCTTTCGGATGCGCTTGTCCTCAACGAGGTGTCCGCGGCGGACGCAGGCACGTTTTTTATCGAGCTGCGCAACGTCGGGACCGCGGCCGTATCGACCGCCGGTTACCGGCTCGGAGCCTACGACCTCCCCGCGGTTTCCGTGCCGCCAGGAGGTCATGTCGCCTATACGGAATCCGAGCTGGGTTTCCGGCTCGCCTCGGGAGACAAAGCCGTGCTGGTGGCGCCGGGCGGCACCGCCATCGCCGATGCCCAAGTCGTGACCGGTCGCCTCCGCGGCCGCAGCGACGCTCTCCCGGGCCAATGGGTCTTCCCCGCGGTCGCCACGCCCGGGAGCGCCAACGTCTTCGAGCTCACCGACGCGGTCGTCATCAATGAGATCAACTACAACCCGACCCCGCTCCCCGCATCGCCCGGGACGCCGCCCACCGTCGAGACCGTCGGGCTGCTCGGGTTCGGCGCGACCTGGCGCTACAACGAATCGGGCGCCGATCTCGGCCCGTCCTGGGCGGCGGTCGCACACCCGGTCGGCGGTGGATGGGAGTCGGGTCCCGGGGCGCACGCCTTCGCCTCTCCGGCACCTCCGGTGCCCGTGGGCACCCTGCTGGCCTTCCCAAATTTCAACAACCCCTACGTCGTCACCTACTACTTCGAGACCGAGTTCGCCCTCTCCGCGGCGGAGGCCGCCGCGCTCGAAACCCTCGCCCTCCGCCACGTCCTCGATGACGGGGCGATCATCTATCTCAATGGCACCGAGATCTTCCGCTACAACCTTCCTGCGGGGAGCGTCAGCGCCTCGACGCTGGCCGCGGAGGTCGGCAACTCCGCGATCGTCGGGCCGGTCGCCGTGGCGCTCCCTCCCGGGCTCGCCGTGGCCGGCTCCAACCGCCTCTCGGTGGAGGTGCACCAGTCGTCCACCGATAGCGGGGACGTCGTCTTCGGGCTGGAGGTCGCCTCGCAGGTCGAAACCGATCCCGGCGCGCCTCCCCTCCCGCTCCGCAATTCGGACGAGCAGTGGGTCGAGCTTTTCAACCGGGGGAACACCCCCGTGGATCTCGGCGGCTGGAACTTCGGGGACGGCATCGACTACACCTTCGCGGCCGGCACCACCCTGGATCCCGGTGGCTACATCGTTGTCGCGCGCGAGCCGGCGGCGCTGCTCGCCGACTTCCCGGGGGCTCGGGTCGTCGGGCCGTTCGGCGGATCGCTCGACCGGGGGGGCGAACGTCTCGTCCTGCGCGACGCGGCCAATAATCCGGCCGACATCGTCCGCTACTACGACGGCGGTCGCTGGCCCGGCACCGCCGATGCCGGCGGCTCGACCCTCGAGCTCCGCGACCCCGATGCCGACAACGGCATCGCGGAGGCGTGGGCGGCCAGCGACGAGTTCGCCCGTTCGGGATGGCAGACCTACACCTACCGCGGCGTGGCCGCGCCCAGCAGCGTCGGTCCCGACGGCCAGTGGCGCGAGTTCGTCTTCGGCCTGCACGAGACGGGTGTCATGTTAGTCGATGATCTCACGGTGACCGAAAACCCCGATGGCACTCCCGTCGCCATGGTCGCGGGCGGAGATTTCGAGAGTGGCTCCGCCGGGTTCCGCATCCTCGGCAACCACGGCGGGTCAGCCGTCGTCCCCGAGCCGGGGAACCCGTCGAACGGAGTGCTCCGCCTGGTGGCTACCGGCACCACCGAGCACCAGCACAACCACATCGAAACGAGCCTGGCGGGCGGCCGCTCCGTGGTGAACGGCCGTACCTACGAGATCAGCTTCCGCGCCAAGTGGATCAGCGGCTCGAACCAGCTGCACACCCGGCTCTACTTCAACCGCCTGCCCCGCACCACGCTGGTGGCCAAGAACGAGGTTCAGGGGACGCCCGGCGCACCGAACTCGACCGCCGTCGCCAATGCCGGACCGACGTTCACCGAGTTCTCCCACCTCCCCGCAGTGCCCGTCCCCGGCGAAGCCGTCACCGTCACCGTCCGCGCGCAGGACCCCGACGGGCTCGGAGCCCTGACGTTGTTCTATTCGGTCGGGGGCGGCGCCTTCGCAAGCGTGCCCATGGCCGCGTCCGGGCAGGGGTTCGCCGCCTCCGTCCCCGGGGCCTCGGCCGGCGAGGTCGTGCAATTCTACGTTTCGGCCACCGACGGCGCGGGTGCCACCGCGACCTTCCCCGCGGCGGGGCAGGACTCGCGGGCGCTCTTCAAGGTGGACGACGGGTTTGCCGCGACGAACGGGCTGCACAACATCCGCATCATCCTGACTCCCGCCGACCGCGGCTTCCTCCACGAGGAGACCAACGTCATGAGCAACGGGCGCATCGGCTGCACCGTTATCTACGACGAGAGCCAGGTCTTCTACGACGTGGGCGTGCGGCTGAAAGGCAGCGAGCGCGCCCGGAACCAGGACGCCCGGGTCGGCTTCAACATCGGGTTCGGCCGCGACAACCTTTTCCGTGGCGTCCACCGCACCATCGCCATCGACCGATCCGAGGGGCAGATGGTCGGGCAGATCGAGTCGCTCTGGGACCAGATGATGGTTGCCAGCGGGGGCGTGCCCGGCGAGTTCAACGACCTCTGCCAGGTCATCGCCCCGCTGCCCCAGCACACCAGCCCCGCCGCCCTCCAGCTCGCCCGCTTCGGCAGCGTCTTCCTCGACTCGCAGTTCGAGAACGGCGCGGACGGCACGGTCTACGAGTACGAGCTCATCTACTACCCGACCACCACCGCCGCCAACGGCCTCAAGCGCCCCGAGCCGGACGTCGTCATCGGCACCGACATCCGCAGCCTCGGCGCCGACCCCGAAAACTACCGCTGGAACTACCTGATCAAGAACAACCAGGAGGCTGACGACTTCAGCCGCATCATCGCGCTGGCCGAGCATTTCGATCTCGGTGGCGCCGCCTTCGACGACGGTCTGGCCGACGTCATCGACATCGACCAGTGGCTCCGCGCCCTCGCCTACAGCTGCGCGGCAGGGGCGGGGGATTCGTTCTTCACCAACTCGAACCACAACGGCCAGTTCTACGCCCGGCCCGGCGACGGGCGCGTCCTCTATTTCCCCCACGACCTCGATTTCGCCTTCAACGCCACCCTCCCGATCTTCACCAACCAGGAGCTGCAAAGGATCACCGCCGTCCCGTCCCGCCGCCGGGACTACCTCGGGCACCTGCACAACATCTGCACCACGGTCTTCAACGCCAGCTACATGGGCGACTGGACCGACCACTTCGGATCGCTCCTCCCCGGGCAAAATTTCGCCGCCCACCTGAGCTATATCGACACCCGATCGAACTATATCCTCGGCCAGATCAACAACAGCCTCGCACCGCTGGACTTCCGCATCACGACCAACGGCGGCAACAGTTTCTCCACCGGCGCCAGTCCGGTCGCGCTGGAGGGGGAAGGTTGGGTGAATGTTAGGACGATCCGGATCGCCGGTTCGGGCGTGCCGCTCGCCGTCACCTGGACCGGCATCGACACGTGGAGCCTCGCCGTGCCCCTGGCCGCGGGAGCCAACGTCATCACCCTGGAAGCCGTCGATTTCGAGGGCGCGGTCGTCGGCACGGACTCGATCACCGTGACGAATACCGGCAGCGTGCAGCTGCCGACCAGCGGCACCCTCGCCGTCTCCGAAATCTACTACAACCCGCCCGGTAGCGATGAGTCGACCGAGTTCGTCGAGATCCTCAATACCTCGGCCAACACCCTCGACCTCACCGGCCTCGCCTTTACCGGGGGGATCACGTTCGCTTTCCCGGCCGGTACGATGGTCGCTCCGGGCGGGCGGGCGATCGTCGTGCGCGATGCGGCCGCCTTCACGGTTCCGGTGGTCGGCGCCTTCGCCGGTCAGCTCGAAAATGGGGGGGAGACGATCACCCTCTCGCTCTCCGACGGCACCACTGTCCAATCATTTGCCTACAGCGACGATCCGCCCTGGCCGACCGCCGCCGATGGCGATGGCTTCTCGCTCGTCCTTGTCGATCCCTTCTCCAACCCCGACCACTCCCTCCCGCAAAGTTGGCGGGCCAGCGCCGTGGTCGGCGGATCGCCCGGTGGCAGCGACACCGAATCGTTCGATGCGTGGAAGGGGCGATTCGGCAACCCGGCCGACGGCGCCGACGACGACGGCGACGGGTTCGACACCCGGCTTGAGTATTTCACCGGCGGCGACCCCGACGATCCTGGGGTGCCCGGCATTGCCGGTAGACCGGTGCTCGCCCCGACTCTCGATCGCATCTCCGTCGTGCGGAGCGCGACGGCGGAGGCGGCCGTCCTCAGCCTGGAGTCGTCGGCCGATCTCGGTAGCTGGACCGCGCACCCGGAGGCGGCGCTGCTCGGGAATGTCCGGCTCCCCGGTACCCCCGCCCGCGACCGCCTCGATTTCGAGATTGTTCCCGACGGTGCCGCCAGCTACTGGCGCTTCAGTTTTGGCTCGTCGAACTGAACCGGCCGCTCCGCAAAAACCAGTTGTTTCCACGACCCGATTGTGCTAGCCCAACTTAATTCCCCATTCCACCTATGAAAATCCCCCTCGTTTCCGCTGCCGCCCTCGCGCTCGTCACCGGAGTGTCCTCCGCCGCCATCATCAGCATTGACGAAATCGGCCTCGGCGGTGATGCGCCTGCCATAATTTCGAACGGCGGATTCGCGGAAGATGCCCTGACCTTTTCCGATCGCACCCACCAGCATAACGGAGCGGCCTTCGATGCGGGAACCGGGCTCCTCTCGACCGCGGGTACCGTCATTGTTCCCCTCCCGTCCTACCTGGTCGGCGGCGACTATGTCTTGTTCGCCAACAACGCCCGCGACCAATCGGGCTACTCGGCCACCGTCACCGCCGACACGGCCACCGATTGGTACCTGCTCATCGACAACCGCGTGAACGGGCTCGCCGGGGACAACAGCAGCCCGAACACGAGCGACCCGGTACTCGGGGGAACGCTCCAGTGGGTGGTCGACGGCGGTTGGCTCCGCGTCAACACGGGGCTTTCGCCGAACGGCCAAGACGACTTCACCGCCGTTGACGAAGGCGGCAATGGCGTCGGGCCCGGCCAGGGGCTCGAACAGTTCTACTCGGTTTACACCCTCGCCGGTAGCCCGTCCTCGGTCACCGTCTCCAACAACGGGATCGGCGGCAACAACATGATCTCGCTTGTCGGCATCGCGGTGCCCGAGCCCTCCACCGCCCTCCTCGGGCTGGTCGGTCTCGGTCTCGTTTTCCGCCGCCGCCGGTAGCCCCTGCCCCCTGCGGAATCCGCCGTGACCGGCCGGATCCGGAATCGGTTGCGGGGCGACGCCGGGCAGTGCAGGCGCTGGCACGGACGGCAGGGCGCTTGCGTGTTTTGCCCGGATCGGTGATGGGTGGGTGATGATCCCCCGCTTGCCCCGCTCGATCTCGCTCACCGCGATCCTAATCGCCGCGGTGCTGGTGCCCTCGTCCCATGGCGGCGGGGCGCTGGATTTCCAGCGCTCGGTGATCGCCCGGGGAGGGACTGGCTGGGACTACTTCCAAGCACGGACGGCCTACGTGCCGACCGATCCCCCCCGTGCTCATACCACCGTGTCGATCTTGGAGAAGGGGGTGACCCACGCCTACCAAGACGTCTTCCTCCTGACCTCGGAAAATCACGGCGAGACGTGGACGGAACCGCGGAAGATCCCGGCGTTGCGCCGCTTCGAGGATGCCGAGGGCTACGAGGTCGCGGCGGGGGACCTGTGGCCGGTCTGGCACGCCGCGAGCGGTACCGTCTTGATCACGGGCAAGACGTTCAGCTTTGCGCCCGGCGGCCGGCAGGACATTTTTCGGGAGAGCATTGCCTACGCGAGCCTCGATCCGGAAAGCGGGACCTGCGGACCGCTGCGCACGGTGGATCTCCCGGAGGCCGACCACACGGGAGCAGCCTTCGTGGCAGCGAACGCCGGCTGCAACCAGGTGGTCATCCTCCCGGAGGGCGACATCCTTGTCCCCATCCGCTACCAGAAACAGGCGAGAATTCCCAACTACACGAGCACCGTCCTCCGCTGCCGCTACGACGGGGAGACGCTGGAGTACCGGGAGCATGGCAGCGAGCACTCGCTGGCGTCCGGTCGCGGCCTCTACGAGCCGTCCGCCGTCGCGCACCAGGGCGCGTTTTTTCTCACCATGCGGGCGGACGACGATGCTTACGTGGCGAAGAGCGCCGACGGCCTGAACTATTCTGATCCCGTCCGCTGGACATTCGACGACGGGGAACCGCTCGGCAGCTACAACACCCAGCAGCACTGGGCGACCATCGGGGGGCGGCTCTATCTCGTCTACACGCGCCGCGGGGCCGCCAATGACCACATCTTTCGCCACCGCGCTCCCCTGTTCATCGCCGAGGTCGATCCGGAGCGGCTCCACGTCCTTCGCTCCACCGAGCAGGTGGTCGTGCCCGAAAACGGCGCCATCCTCGGCAACTCGGGAGTCTGCCAGATCAGCGAGAACGAAGCGTGGGTCACGGTCGGCGAAGGCCGCCTCGACGACGGGAGGCGCCAGGGCGAGCAGAACAAGGTCATCCTGACGAAGATCACCCTCCGCTAGAGCGGCACCCTCGCGGCCGCGGGGACGCTCCATTTTTGTCGCTCCCCCCGGCAACTTTTTGTTGTCGGTAGCGCCTGGGGCGTGCTAAAGCAATTCCCGTCGCCCACGCTTCCCTAAGAATGAAACTTCACCTCTCTCTCGCCGTCCTCTTCTGCACGGCCGGTTCCGCGTCCGCCGTCAACCTCCTGACCGAAAGCGATTTCATCATCGCCATCGACCGGACGGGGGTATCCCAAAGTAGCTTCCCGGTGGCCGAGTCGCCAGCCAACGCCATCGACGGCACCACCGCCAAGTACCTCAATCGCGGGGGTGTGAACACCGGCTTCATCGTGACCCCGTCGGCGGCCTCGGTCATCCAGAGCGTCAACTTCACCACCGCCAATGACGACGAGCGACGCGACCCGGCCAGCTTCCTCCTCTACGGCACCAACTCGGTCATCTCCAGCACACAGAACAGCCTGGGGGATCAGGAGCCTTGGACGCTCATCGGAGGCTCCGCCCTCAGCCTTCCCAGCGCGCGGAATACCTTGGGCACTCCCGTCGATATCACGGACGGGAATTCCTACTCGTCCTACCGCCTCATCTTCGACTCGCTCAAGGACAGCGCGGCTCAAGGTCTGATGCAGATCGGCGAGGTCGAGTTCTTCACCGGCACTGGCGGGAACGGGACGGAAATCCTCAACCCCGGCGATGCCATCATCGCCGTCGATTTGGATCCGGGTACCCTCTTCCCGGCCGGGGAGGCGCCCGCATTCGCCCTCGACAACAACGTTGGCACCAAGCACCTCTCCTTTGGCGAGGAGGGCTCCGGGCTCATCATCACTCCCTCGGTCGGCTCCACGATCGTCCAGTCTTTCACCCTGACCACCGCCAATGACGCCGAGGCGCGCGACCCGGTCGACTACGTGCTTTACGGCACCAACGATGCCATCACCAGCGCCGAGGGCAGCGACGGCAGCAGCGAAAATTGGACGGTCATCCAGTCCGGCACGCTCATGCTCCCGAGCGCCCGCCAGACGGTCGGACCGACCGAGTTGGTCACCAACACGAACGCCTACTCGTCCTACCGGATCTTCTTCGACTCGGTGAAAGACGAGGCCGCCGCGAACTCCACCCAGTACGCCGAGATCCAGTTCGACGGGATCATCGTCCCCGAGCCGTCGTCCGCGCTGCTCGCTCTTCTCGCCTCGGGACCGCTGCTCCTGCGGCGCCGCCGGCGCTAGATTCCGCCATCGGGCGACGATCCTACGGCCGCTCTTTGGAAAGCAGCCACTCGTAGAGTTCCGGGTTCGCGTAGGTCTGGGTCCACGAGTCGTGGCCGACGCCGGGGTAAACCGTGAGCTTCACCTCGGGCGCGCCAGCCTCCTCCAGCGCGTCGACCAGCAGCCGCGACTCGCCCACGGGCACCGCTTCGTCTTGATCCCCGTGGAACGCCCAGATCGGGACATCTTTGGCTTTCAAAAGATCCTCCACGCGGAAAGTCGTCGGGCGGACCCGCTCCGGATTCTTCTCCCGCCAGAGGCGGTTAACGTCGCCCCCGCCGCAGATCGGGGCGGCGGCGGCGAAGAGGTCGGGGTAGGCGGCGAGCATCCCCCAGGTTCCGTAGCCGCCCATGCTCAGGCCGGTGATGGCCAGTCGGTCGGGATCGATCTCCGGGTGCGCGGCGAGGACCTCGTCGATGAGCGCTTTGAGCACGGGGGCTTTCCACCACTGCTCCGGCGGGCACTGCGGCGAGGCCACGATGAAGCGGTCGAGACCCGGCGTGTTGCCGGCCAGCTTTGGCGGGCCGTGTTTGACGACTTTTTGGAGATCGTCTCCGCGCTCGCCGGCCCCGTGGAGGAAAAGCATGAAGGGCACGGTGCCCGGTTCGGCGGTCGCGGCGGAAGCGGGGACGTAGAGCCAGTAGTCCAGCTGCTGATCCTCGAGCGTCACCTCCATTTTTTGGGCGGTTTGCTCGGGCACGTCGATGCCGAGGAGGGTGCTGCAGCTGACGACGAGGGGTATGGAGAGAAGGGCGATTGGTTTCATGGTGGCCGATAGGGTAGGCGGGAGCGGGGAGATTGCACCCCTTCGATGGCGGCCGCCGTGAATGGGCGCGACAGCGGGGGACAGTTCTGCTACCATTGCAGCCCACGCCGCGGAGGATCCGCGTCGCGGCAAGTACCAACTGACAAGACCGATGGCAAGCAACGAAGGCGAGAGTGGCAAGAAAGCGAACGCACCCGATTTGAGCGCGTTCCAAATGGCGCCGGATTGGGTGACGGAGCTGGGGAAAGCCGGAGAAGCGACGACCCCCGTGGAAGAGGCGTGGGGACGCTTCAAAGAGGAGGACACCGGCGATCGGGGGCGCGGTCGAGGCAAATTCGGTGGAGGCGGCGGTCGTTTTGGTGGACCGGGCGGCGGAGGACGGGGCCAGGGAGACCGGCGCCGGGGTAGCGGGCCTGGAGGCGGCGATCGCCGGGGTGGCGGAGGAGGCGACCGGCGCGGCGGACCAGGT
>CAZKYJ010000020.1:14383-17491 GCA_964556355.1 uncultured Verrucomicrobiales bacterium
GGGACGCGGCCGCGGCAAATTCGGCGGAGGCGGCGGCGGCGGTCGCTTCGGTGGGCCGGGCGGTGGGGGCCGGGGGCAAGGCGACCGGCGCGGTGGCGGCGGACCCGGCGGCGATCGCCGAGGCGGTGGGGGCGGTGACCGGCGGGGCGGTGGGGGAGAACGCCGTGGTGGGGGGCGGGGAGGATTCCGCCCGGAGCGCGAGGAAATCCGTCCACCCGCTGGACTGCGGGCGACCGTCACCCCCGATGCGCGCGGTGTCGCCGCCCTCGGAGACATGATCAAGAAGAGCGGGCGGACCTTCGCTCTCATCGACCTGGCGAACCTGGTCGTGGGAGGGCGCGAGCGCTACACCGTGACCTTCGCCCCCGATCCGAAAGCCAAGAGCGAAGCCCCCAAACTCTTCCGCTGCCAGGCGGACGGTTCGGTTTGGCTGAGCAAGGACGAGGCAGTAAAACACTTCGTGAACTCGCCAGCGCTCAAGCAGTACTACGGCGTCGAGCAGGTAGAGGCCGAGCCACCCAAGGGGAACTTTTCCGGCATCGCCGTCTGTGGGTTCAGCGGCACGCTCCTCGGCCCTCCCAACCACCACACCTACCAGGAGAACGTTCTCCGCCTCCACCGCGAGCGCTTCGCCAACATGTCGCTCGAACGCTACAAACAGCGGATCCGCACCGAGTCCGGCGAGGAGATCGTCGAAAAGTGGAAGGAAGAAAACTCCAAGACCACCGAGTGGGTCTACCCCAGGCCTGCCGAGGAGAAAGCCGAGGCCCCCACCACCGAGGAGGAGCTGCCAGCGGCACCCGAGACGCCGGAGGCGCCCGAGGCAGCGGCGGCGGAAAGTACGCCCGCCGACACTCCCGACGCAGCGCCGGAGGACGCAGGCGCCTCCCCACCGGAGGCCGAGCCGGCCGCCGAAGCTGCCTCCGAGCCGGAGGCTGCCGCCGAGGCCGCGTCCGAAGCCGAGCCCGCCGCAGAGCCGGAAGCTGCCGCCGAAGCCCAGCCTGCCGCCGGGGTCACCCGGCTCAAGAACACCGCCGAGCTGGAGCGCCATATCCGCGAGCACCTCGCCGTCGAGATCATCGTCGAGAGCGACTCGGCGACGGTGAATGGCAACATCCCGGGACGGTTGCTTTCGCCGCCGCTGCTCGCCGCGCTCAAGCCTTCCGCCGAACACGTCCGCCGCTCGCCTTCGATGCTCATCCCCGGCCTCTGCGACAAGCTTGGTGACCAGGGTCTGAAGATCTTCCGCTGGGGGGGCAAAAAGCTCTACACCTCCGCC
Source organism: uncultured Verrucomicrobiales bacterium (assembly GCA_964556355.1). Taxonomy (GTDB): domain Bacteria; phylum Verrucomicrobiota; class Verrucomicrobiia; order Verrucomicrobiales; family DEV007; genus CAZKYJ01. The sequence continues at coordinate 15,663 of CAZKYJ010000020.1, forward strand.
TCCCGCCCGCGCCAGCTCGACGCCGACGCCCCGCTCTCCGCCGGCGTGCGCAAGATCTTCGAGTTCGTTCGCGACCACCCGAAGTGCAAGCCCCAGAGACTGCTCGATACTTTCGCCCCGGTTCCCGCGCCCGCCCCCGAGGCTCCTCCCGCTGAGGCCGAAGCCCCCGTGGAGACCCCGGCACCCGCCGATCCGACCGCAGCCGCCGCAGCCGAGCCGAAGGAGGAAGCGCCCAAGAGACCGGCCCCGGTGGATCTGACGCCCGAGCAGGTCCAGGTCTTGCGCGACCTCCGCTGGCTCGTCGGCGAAGGCTTCATCGTCGAGTTCTCCGACGGTCGCCTCGACGCGGTCAAAGTGCGGGAGAAAGCTCCTGAGCCCTCCAGAGAAAAGTCGTCCAAGCCGAAGCCGTCAGCGGCGGCGAAACCGGAAGCGTCGGCGCCCGAGGCAGCTCCTGGCGCCGAGCCGGCGGCCGCGCAGCAGGAATCGCCCACGAGCCCCGAGTCCGCCGAAACAGCGGCCACCCCGTCCGAGTCAGATCCGTCGGGCGCCGCCGAAGCGCCAGCTCCCGAACCGCCTGCCGCAGCAGGGTCCGGGCCGACTCCCCCCGCCGAGGTCACCCCGCCCCAGCCCGCCAGCGAGAGCACCGACGATCCGGCCAAACCGGAGGCGTAAGGGCCCTCGATTTGGCCCTCCACCATACGGGGCCTACGGGGCCACCAGACCATCAGCCACCATCTCCGCGCGGGTGCGGCGGGGGCGGATGCGGGCGTCGGTGGGGGCGCCGGTGTCGCGGGTAAACTCGTCGGCGGTGCGGAGTTCGGGAACGTAGTCGTCGGTGAGGTGTTCCCAGGTGGCGAGGGCGGCGCGGAGCTCGCGAATGCGGTGGGCGTAGGCCGGGTCGGAGGCGAGGTTGTGGATCTCGTGGGGGTCGGTCGCGCAGTCGTAAAACTCCTCGACAGGGCGGGGGGCGGTGAAGACGGATTTCTGTGCAAGTGTTAGTTCGCCGGCGTCGCGGAGCCGGACGAGCTCGGTATAGGTCGGCGAGCGGAGGCCGTCGGCCGACGGGGTTTGCGGGAGATCCGGATAGCCGTTGCGGATGAGTTTGAAACGGGTGTCGCGCACGGCGCGGACATGGTCTTCGTAGTCGTGCCAGTTCTTTTCGACAAAAACGTAGGGGCGGACGGCCGCGGCGGGGTCGTCGAGGATGGGTACAAAGGAGACACCCTGGAAAGTGGACGGAGGCTCCGCACCGGCGAGGGCGACGAAGGTGGGGGCGATGTCGATAGCGGAGACGAGCGATCCGGTGGTGGTGCCCGCCTCGATCCGCGCGGGCCAGCGGGCGAGGAACGGGGTGCGGATGCCGGAGTCGTAGACCGTGGTCTTGTCGCGGGGGAAGGGGCGACCGTTGTCGGAGATGAAGAGGACGAGGGTATTGTCGGCGACGCCTTGGGCATCGAGTTCGTCGAGGACGAGGCCGACGTAGCGGTCGAGGCGCTCGATCTCGTCGTAGTAGAGGGCGTAGTCGGCGCGCACCGCCGGCGTGTCCGGGTGGTAGGGCGGGAGACGGACGGCCTCGGGTGACACAGGATCGGCGGCGATGCGTTCGTGGTAGGGGCGGTGCGGGTCGAGGGCGGCGAGCCAGAGGAAGAACGGTTGCTCCTTCGGGCGCCCGCGGAGCAGCGGGAGCCAGTCGGTGCAGCCGGACTGGGCCTCGCCGGTAGTGGTCTCGACGAACTTGGCGTCGGCCCCCTGGGCATTGGGTGGGAGCTGGAAGCCCGAGGTGTCGGCCTCGCGGACGTCGTCGAAGCGCTCGCGCATGGCCTCGCCCA
>CAZKYJ010000021.1:0-8891 GCA_964556355.1 uncultured Verrucomicrobiales bacterium
GCGTGAGATGGTGAATTTCTCGTCCGACCGCCAGCTTGACTTCCACACCGGCCCGCTCCAACCCGTGGTCGAGAACGCCCTCATGCTCATTGATCACGAGCTCACCCGCCACACCATCGGGGTCGATTTCGACGCGGCGCCCGACCTCGCTGAAGTGCGGATTGACGCGGCCAAAATCGAGCAGGTTTTCATCAACCTTCTCCTCAACGCCATCCAGGCGATGAGCGAGAAGATGGGCTCGGGCCACATCAGCCTCCGCGCCTACAACGGCTTGTTCGAGGCCGAACCTGCCCTGTCCGGGAGAGCCGACCGCACGGCGCGCGGGCTCCGCGCCGGGGATCCCGTGGTGATCCTCACCATCGACGATACCGGCCCGGGCATCCCGCCCGACAAGCTCTCCTCGATTTTCGACCCCTTCGTCACGACCAAGCCCACCGGCCTCGGCACCGGCCTCGGCCTGACAATTGTCAGAAAAATCCTCGACCTGCACGGGGGCAGGATTACCATGGGAAACCTCCCCTTCGGCGCCGGCGCCCGTGCGACGATCACCCTTCCCGCCATCATCGAAACCTGATCATCCACCAAACCATTCGCAATTCCTATCATGAACACCACCGGATCCCGCCAACGCATCCTCCTCGTCGACGACGAGGCGGAATTCACCGAACTTCTCCGCATGAACCTCACCCGCACTGGGCGATTCGACGTCGAGGTGGAGAACGACGCCACCAAAGCCGTCGCCAAGGTTCGCGAGTTCATGCCCGACATCATCCTCCTGGATATCGTGATGCCGGGAATCGACGGGGGTGATGTCTCCTCCCAGCTCCGCGACGATCCCTCGCTGCGCAACATCCCCATCATCATGGTGTCCGCCCTCGTCTCGAACAACGAGCTCAACGACGACGAGGTCGCGCAGTCCGGGGACAAGATCATCCTCGCCAAACCGGTGCGTATGGAGAAGCTCCTCGCCGCGATCGAGCAGGCCTCCCAGGGCACGATCTAAAAGTCGAGGTAGACCTCCGCCCGGCGGTTGCGGGTGCGGCCGGCCGGGTTGTCCGAACCGTCCGGGTTGACATTGGGCTCGACGGGGTTCCGCTCGCCGAAGGCACGGGCGATGATCTGCGCTGGAGGAACGCCGAGAGCCGCCAAGGCTTCGGTCACGTTCTTTGCGCGGAGGTCGGAAAGCCGGTCGTTGAACGAGCTGCTCCCGACCCCGTCGGCGTAGCCGTCGACGGTGATCGTTTTGGACGGATCCGCCTTGAGGATCTCGGCCACGATCGCCAGCTGCCGGGCCGCCCGCCCCCGCACCTCGGCTTCATTGAACGGGAAGTAGAGCACCAGCGACTCCCTGTTGCCCGGGCTGTTCACGATGGGTGCGTAGCCGATACCGGCGGCGCCGAGCGAGTCCGCTAGCTCGGTGATGGCCTGGGAGAAGTTCAGACCGACGACCCTCCAGGGGGATTCGCCGGCGCCCGCGGCTCGCGCCTCCAGCTCGATCCCGAACTCGCTCGACGCACCTTCCGATGCCGCGAGCCGGGCGATGATCCACGCCGCATCCTCCCGCGCCACCGTCGACAGGAGCGGCGCACCTTCGCCCCCGCGCTCGAATCCGCCGTCCTCGATCACGATAAAGAGCGCCGCCAGCTTCTCGTCGCTCAACCGCTCCGGATCGGTCATCCGCCGGGCGAGGCCGAAATCCCGCGCCACCACCGCATCGAGGAATGCCGAGGCCACGTCGAGCGGATCAGCCGAGGCACCGGGCATCGCGTCGATGAGTTCCACCGGCCCGCCCGACCGGGCCTGCGACGGCCCGGCAAGCAACCCGGTAGCCTCCGTCCGCCGGTCCGGTCCGGCCGGGGCAGAAAGCTCGGCCGGGGCAGCGAGAAAACGATCGAGGGCGTCCGGCAGCTTCATCGCCGCGACGACCCAGCCGCCGCCGGGGGCGGGCTCCAGATCGATCGTGACCCGCGACCGTGCCGGCGCCTCGCCATGCCGCGCGATCTCCACGGCAAACCGGCGGCGCCCCGCGATCTTCCCGATCTCGCTGATCGCGCCCTCGCCCGCGAGGATGAAGCCCGCGTCTCGTAGCGCCGCCCGGACCACGGCCGCGGCGTCCGACCCGCCGTCTCCCTCGGCGTCCCGGCGGAAAAGCTCGGCGAGAAACTCGCCAGGATCCGCGATCGGCACAGGTCGCGGGGTCGCTTCGGTCGCCGGATCGGGCTCCGGCTCCGACGGCGTGGCCACCTCCAGCTCGGGCACCGCTACCGGTGGCGGTGGTGGTGGCGGAGGAACTTCGGCGAGCTCCGAAGCTCCCGGGTCCGCCGGCGTCCTCGGGCCGAACTTTGGCAAGGTAAACAGGAAAAATGAACCGGCGCTGATAGCGAGCGCCCCACCTACGAGGAGAAATGGCGCCATCCGCCCCGCCTCCCCGGTCCGCCGATCACGATTGAGTTTAGCGCGCATGATTCGATCCCCGCCCGAAAAGCGGGCGTCATACTACCGGGATGGACAGCAAAATCAACGCCAGCGGCGCGCCGATTGTGGTTTTCATACGGCCAATCCCGCGGTCGGTGCCGGTAGCCTGTCCGGTCCGAAGGCGACCACGGGCGCTTCGGACGACATCCACCAATGATGCGCCGGGGAAGACCCGCAGCGCCATCACTGCGACCGAGCCGAGAATCCCACGGGTCGGTGGCCGCATGCTATCGTTGTGCACGGGATCCGTCGGAGGTCGATCACTCCCATCTGGAGGACCTTCCACAAGAGCTGCCTAAGAAGTCATGTTAGTGCCGCGCAAATCCCCGCGGTGGCGGGGGCGAAGCGGGAGTAAGAGGAGCGTGCTCCACCCCCAATGAGCAATCTAGCTCATCGCTGTGGAGTCCTAAGGCAGCTTCTCAGATGTTATGGCCGGGGGATCAAGGTACCCGTCACCTCGCTCGCCAACTGAATGCGGCATCCGATTCTAGCGAAAAATTCCTGACGCCCTATCAATGTGGCTTACTTGGCAGCTGCTACCTCCAACGAACCTGCTCCTTTGGTAGAATCGTCTAGGCGCGCCAAAATGGCCGCGAACTGGGAGTCACGCGCCGCATCCCTCTCCTCGAGTGCCTCGAGTCGAGACTCCAACTCAACGATCTTCTGTTCATTCTGTTGGATGGTTCGGTGGAGTTCCTGTGTGGCGGAGACATTGAGCATCGAGATAGCTTCGTAATCGACGCTGCGGAAATCGTCCACTTCGCGGCCGTAGACAAAGACTTGGTCGGTGCCCGATTCGAATGCCGTTCGAAAGGCGCCCTCGCGCTTTTCGGAGATCTCATAGACCCCCGACTGCTTTTCGCCGATCAAGCGCACCCTCTCGCCCACCTCCAGGCCGGCCTCGAGTTCGACCCATCCGTCGGAGAGTTTGGCCATTTGGAAGATATCCGGAATCGTTCCCACCGAGCACGTGACGGCGTTTGGCAGAATGGGTTCCACCTGCTGGGCGACGACCTTCTTGTGCCGGCGGGATCCGTGGGCGACTTCGTCGATGACGGTGTAGTCAGTCACCTCGATGGCGAGCAGAGACGCCAGGTCGTTCTCACTATCCGAGCGACCAATCACATTCTTGATCCGTCGATCGGAGAACGCGTGGAACTCGGTAGCAGCGATGTTTGTCGTCGCGTGAATACTGCGCGGCGCGGCACCGCCGTTCCGGTTGCTGCCGATGCCGGAGTCGCTCCCGGTGTAGAAAAAGATGGCGTAGGGGCCGAGGTCTTGGGATGCGGACCCGTCGACCACGAGGGTGGCTTCGGTCGGTGTCTCCGTCCCGATCCCGACCCGGCCCTCACTCGTGATCCGCATCCGGTTCGTCAGCGGGTTGCTGACGGAGCCGCTCGGTTTGGTCATGAAGTCAAGGTGGGCACCAGACGCTGCACCACCAGTCCCTTGGATGCGCGTTCCGGGGTCGTCAGCACCCGAATCCACGGGGGCAAGGTCGATCGCGGCCACCCCGCCCCCCCCGGTGACGGCCATGCGGCCACCTCCCACGTCGAGCGCAGCATTCGGGGAAGTCGTATTGATACCCACGGTCGAGTAAAAGGTCGCGGGGCCGACGACGCCCAAATCGCTTCCCACGGCCACAGATCCGAAAGCGTCGAGTATCCCCTGCAAAACCAGGTTGTCTGCGATAGTCGCCTGGCCTCGGATAAGGGTGTTCCCATTGACCTCAAGCGCTGCGCTGGGGTTCGCACCTGTGTTGATCCCGACGAAGGCGGGGCCGTCTTGTCCCACGCCGGCAGCATCGGGATCAGAGGGGACGACGAAAAGGCCGTTCTGAAATCCGCTGTCATCGACAATGAGGTGATGGCCACCGTGGAAAATGGCGTTGAACTGGTGGCCGGTGCCCGGGCCGATTCCGCCGGCGGCGCGGTTGCCGCGCGGATCAAGATCCGAAAAAATGACACCACCGGGGCGGCCGTTGTCGGTCATTCGAGCCCCATAGATAAACGTGCCGGTGCCGGTGGCCACGTTGTTCTGGCCGCCGACCCACTGGATCGAACCCAGCGCCCTGTTGTTGAATCCTTGGGTGGCGTTGAAGAAAGAGGTGGTGGCGGTAAGCATGTTTGCACCGGATATGTCGTGGTAGCCACCGTTGGCCACATGGTTCTGACCAGAGGTCGAAATGACGTTCCCGTTGGCCGTATTGAGAAGGCCACCGAGGGCGTTGTAGAACCCATTGTTGGCATTAAGCCCGGTCAAGTCGGTGGAATTGCTGGGCGTGAGGAGGGGCTGAGCCTGGGAGAACATCGGGGACGTGACGGAGGCGGCGACGGCGAAACCCAGACTTACAAGGCTGGCTCGGGGATTGGATCTTTGGCGGGGAAGCTTCGTTCTGATCATTATGTTCCGGTGGTTTGACTGGAGGGAGACGAGCCAGGCGACCAGCGCGAGGTGAGGGCAGGTTGGTCTCTTGCTCGACCCGGGGGCGGCTAGGATATCGGCGAAAAGTTCACCAATACCGAAAATATACCAACAAGGCATACACTCAAGTGAGGGTGAATGCTCAAGAACCGCGCCGCGGCTACCTACGCCCCGTCATCACTCAAACCCCGGAGTGATATCCAGGGCACCCCAAGCCCGACGAATCACCCGCCGAAACGCTTTTTCCACGAGCGTTTGAGCTTGGTGGCGAAACGGCGCCCCTCCGTGCGTCCGAGCTCTTTTTCCAGCTGCCGGACGCGCTTGGCGAGGTCGGCCTGCTCCTTTTCGGCGGCGGCGATTTCTTGGCTGGCGACGGCGGGGGCGGATTCCAGCGCGCGAACGGGGGCGGCCACCGCCGGTTTTTCGGCGACGTAGCGGAGCAGGCGAAGGCCTCGGTAGTAGCTCGGTTTCCCCTTGTATTCGATGTGCTCAAGCTCGGTGTGCTTCTCTTTGATAAGGGAGCCGCAGTCATCGAGCACCCGGGTGGTGGCGATGGCCTCGGCGACGGCATCGGCCACGGCCGTGTAGTGGTCGTCGTGGAGGAGGAGATAGCCACCCACGTTCATGAAAGGCAGTGCCCCGGTGATGTCCCGGAGGACCGCCTCGTAGCTGTGGTCGGCATCGATGAAGACGAAATCGAAAAGCCCGTTGGCGGCGGCGACGGCTTTGCCGTTGGCGTAAGGGGAAAACTCATCGAGGAAATGCACCTGGCCGGTAGCCGCCAGCCGGGCCCGGAGGGCCGGTTGGATGGTGTGCTCGGCGTGGACGTTGGGATCGACCGAGACGAGGGTCCCCGTGCCCATGTGTTGGAGGGCCGAGGCGAAGAGGATGGTAGACCCGCCCCGGGCACGGCCGATCTCGAGGATGCGCTGCGGGCGCAGGCCACAGACGAGTGCGAAAGTCATGAGGCGCTCCTCGGGAGAGAACTGGGAAACGAGCTCGAGCTCGGTGCGCGTGAGTGCCTCGGGGAAGGGGATGAGGTCGGCCGGGGCGTAGTAGGTCGGGAAGAAGGCGGGAGCCTTGCTCCGCGCCATGGAATCGGGATAGAGCGAATAGATGTCGAGGAGCATCTGGGCGCAGCGGGCCCGGTCACCGATCTGGTCGTAGAGCGCCGCCTTGGAGAGGTGAAGCATGCCCTTGTAATCTTCGGGTACGGTCTCCCGGGCCGCGTCGATGAGGCGGGCACGCTCGTCGGCTGGCAAAACGCCGATCTTGAACCCCTTGAGGAGCTCGGCAGGTATCCGTTTCTTGTAGAGGTAGACCCGCGTTGCCCACGGCATGTCGTCCAACACCTCGAAGTAATCTCTAAAATACTCCATGGTAGCGACAATCCACGGGTAGGAACACCACAGGAAGTCCTGCTGGACGACGATCGAACGCCCCGGTTCAAGGGCGGGGAAGAAGCTCTGCACGAGGTGGTCGTGAACCGGCTCGGATTTGGCGACGTCGATAAATAGGATCTCGATGAGACCGCCGTCCCAAGGATCGGCACAGATGTCGCCCTCGTGGATTTCGACCTTGTCCGCGTGGGCGGCGATGTTCCGCTCGAAGAGCGGGCGGAACGACTCGCCACACCGCACCCCTTCGTAGTTTCCTCCCGTGTAGATCTCCGGCTCCTCCTCCACGATGAACCGGTCGTAGCTGACGATGGGGCGCGGGCGGGACGACTCCACGCCGGCCGCGGCGATCCCGCTGGCCAGGGCGTGGGTGGATCCGCCAAGGAAGCAGCCGGCATCCACGATCGCTCCCTCGCCGGTGAAGCGATGGGCGCCGAGCCAGCGGAGGAGGGCGACCTCCTCGTCGGCGAGCATGGTCACCGGGGCATCGGCGACCACGATCGGATCAGCCGTGCGCCAGGGCCGGGACTTGAGATCGTCGCTCATGAGATCACTTGTCGTCACCACCGCCGAAACGCTTTTTGAACGAGCGCTTGAGCTTCTTGCCGAAGCGCCGGTCGTCCATGCGTTTGAGATCTTTTTCCAGCTGCTTGATCTTGCTCTGGAGTCCCTTGTTCGTCTTGGTCAAGGCGCGGAGCTTTTTCTCCGCGTCGGCGGCGGCTTTGGCGACTCCGGGATCGGCGGCCGGCGGGGCAGGCTCCGGAGCCGCTTCGGGCCCGGCGGGCTCGCCGGGGATGACGTAGCCCTCGGGGCGGTACTGGAGGAGCTGGAGGCCGGAGTAGAACGACGGCTTGCCTTTGTAGAGGTGGTGGGCGAAGCCGGCGAAGTAGCCGGAGCAGAGCGAACCGCAGTTGGCGATGGGGTGCTTGCTGATCGACTCGGCCACGGCATCTTGGACGCCGCCGTAGTGGGCGTCGTGGAGCACGATGAAAGTGCCCGGTTTGATGAAGTCGAGACAGCCGACGATATCGCGCAGGCAGCCCTCGTAGCTGTGGTCACCGTCGATAAAGACGAAGTCGAAGAGGCCGCCCGCTTTGGCCACCGCCTCGCCGTTGGCGGCGGGCGAGTAGGCGTCGAGGAAGATGACGCCTTCCTCGATGAGCCGGGAGCGGAGGGTCTCATGGATCTTGTGCTCCTCCCAGGTGTTGGGATCCATGGAGACGAGAACCCCGCTGCCGTTGTGTTTGACGGCGGAGGCGAGGATGACGGTCGAGCCCCCCCGGGCGCGGCCGATCTCGAGGGCGCGCTCGGGCTTGATCCCGGCGATGAGGGCGTAGAGCATGAGGCGCTCTTCGTGCGAGGTCTGGGAGATGAGCCCGAGCTCGGCGGAGCGGAAAGCCTCGGGGAAACCGAAGGGGGCCGCCTTGGCAAAGTAGTCGGCGAAGAAGATGGGCGCGCAGCCGCGGGCCGGGGAGTCGGCGTATTTGGTGAAGACCTCGGCGATCATCCCGGGAGCCTTGTCTTCGTGGCCCTCGTTGATGTAGAGCCGGGTCTTGGCAAGGTGGAGCTGACCCGCCCACTGGGTTCCCTCGACGGTCTCCTGAGCCTGTTCGAAGAGGGCCACCTTCTTCTCGAAGGGGATGGCCGCGAAATCGAAGCCCTCGATGAGCTCCTTCGGGATCTCTTTTTCGAGGATGTAGACACGGGACGCCCAGGGGACGTCATCGATGATGCGGAAGTAGTCCCGGAAGACTTCCATCGTGATGTGGATCCAAGGGAGGTCGCAGAAGAGGTAGTCCTGCTGGATGACGACGCTCTTGCCGGGAACGAGGTGAGGAAAGTAAGTCTTAACGACGAAATCGTTGATGCACTCCGCTTTCGCCAGATCGATGAAGAGGATCTCGATGTCCTTGTCCGCCGGCCAGCTCGTCTTCATGACGTCCCCAGCGCTGAGGTCGATCACCTCGCGGTGGGGCTCTTGGAAACGCTCGAAGATGTGCACGAAAGACTCACCCTCCTTCACGTCAGGGAAGGCGTTGAGGTAGCCTTCATGCCCCTCCATATCGTCGACGACGAAGAGGTCGTAGGTATGGACGCGCCCGGCTTTCTGGTCGTCGGAGACGTGCTTGTTGGCCTTGACACCGCTCGCGAGGGCGAAGCTCGACCCGCCGAGGAAGCACCCGGCATCGATGATTTCCCCTTCGCCGCGGTAGTATTCGGACCCGAGCCAGTAAAGGAGCGCGAGCTCGTCGTCGGCCAGCATGGTCGGCGGGTAGGGCGCTTTATCGACAGTGATCTCCCGCCAAGGTTTCTGGTCGAGGGCGGCAACTGGCTGTGAGGACATCGGTGGACGGTGGTAGATGGGATGGAATGGCGGGTGAGAGCGGTGGTGGAACCGTCTCGGGATGGAGACGGGCGGGACTGGCATGGGGGGAGTCTTGCCAATCCGTGCCCGCTTGTCAAACGTTGAGAATGGTGCGGGCCGCCCCCCTTCAACCACGCTCGAGGCATTTGGCGAGCGAGCGTTTGAGCTTGGGAAAAAGCGCCGCACGGCAGCGCGCTGACGCTCTTTTTCGAGCTGGCGGATGCCTGCGG
>CAZKYJ010000021.1:8901-17102 GCA_964556355.1 uncultured Verrucomicrobiales bacterium
ATCGCACCGCCGCGATCCATCCGCTCAGCCGGCTGCCGCAGCCGCGTAGGCGGCATAGTAGCCGTTGGCCAGATCCGGGTAGCCCGAGAGCAGGTAGAACTGGTAGTAGGCGTAGCCCAGCGTGAGGTAGAAGAGCCGGGTGGCCTCGGCCGGGTCGCCGTTGAGCGTTACACTATTGAGGTAGTAGTAGGCGAAGAAAAAATAGTAAGAGAAGTCGCGAATGGCCGGGCTGTTGTCGAGCTCGCCCTGATAAAGCCCCAGAAAGGCATAGTAGTAGTAGAGCGACGAGAGCGCCTGGAGGGTCTCGCCACGATTGGCGTGGTAGTTGAAGCTGTTCGCCGCTTCGGTGCGGTAGTACTCGACGAGGGAGGCGTAGGCGACCCCTCCGGTGCCCGGCCGGCTGAAGGTGATCGACCACGATTCGAGCGTCCCGGTATCGAGGCGGGCACGGTCGCGAACGCGGAGCTGCCAGGTGCCGCGAACCGCGCGCCCGGCCATCACCGGGACATCGAGCAGCACGTGGGTGATGCCATTGGCGTCCCCTCCGGCGCGCTGGTGCAACCGGGCGAGACCACCGTCCGGAGCGATCAGATCGACCTCGAGATCACCGATGAACGGGTGGGTGATCTTGAAGCTGACAGAAACGTTCGTCGCGGTGCCGGAACCGCCAAAACTGATCGGCGAGGTGATGCCGGCGTCGTTGAAATCGGGAATCGCCAGGGGGAGCCCGCCGGCCGCGGCCGTCTCCGCGACGGTGCCATTGGAGCCACCGAGGTTGCCCACGGCGGCGGAGGCGGCGGCGATGACGGCGTCCAGCTCGGAATCCATCTCCACGATCCCCGCGAATTCCGTCCCCGACACCGGCCCGGAGACGAAGACGCCCACGACGTACTGCCGGCCGCCGATATTGGCGAAGACCGGCCCCCCGCTGTTGCCGGAGCCGCTGTAGATGTCGTCGGAAAACCGGTGGCGACGGGTTCCCGCGAACGGCTGGAACGAGGTCACGATCCCCGCGGGTGGATTGGTCGCGTGCATGTCGAGCCGCCTCGGGTCGGAAGCCGAATAAAAGCCGGACGGGTAGCCGACGATGGCCATGGGTGCCGGAGTGCCGGAAGCATTGAGGCGGCGAAAGGCGAAACTGTCGGCGATGGGCTGGAGGAAGTAGAGGCAGGCGGAATCGAAGTCGAAAGCGCGGTCGTCGCCGCCCCCGAACCGCGCCACGTTGCTGGCGTAGTCGCTGAACGCCCGGTAGCCTCGCGCCGTCATCGGCTGGTCGCGGGTCCGGCTGCGTTTCCAGCTCCACATGTTGGGGGTGACATTGAAGCGAACGAAATCCTCATCGAACAGAACGTGCGCGGCCGTCAGCACCACGCGGTCGCCGATGGCGACACCGCTCCCCGTGGACGTGCTGGATCGGATTTGCCCGACGTGGTTGTAGGGGGACTGCTCGAGCTGGGAGGAAGTCAGCGGGACCGTCGGAGTCTGCGCGGGGGCGCTGGCAAAAGCTCCGGCGATCAGGATGCCGCCGACGACCCGGGGAGCGACGGTGGCAGAAAGGTGGGCGAGCAGATGGTTCACGGAGATGGAAATCGGGACGGGGAGGCTGGCGGAGGCAAGCCAAAGTCGGTCAATTTACCGCGAAACTGGGGAGATGCCACCAGCCCGGGCACTTTCGACATAGCTGGCGATACGAGCCTCCGCGGCGTCCAAAGATTCCCTCACACCGGCGAAACGCGGATTGGCGCCCCACTGGCGGACGACCTCCAGCGCCGCGAGATCCGCGGCCGCCCGCCCTTGAAGGTCGACGATGGTCAGATCGGTGAGGAGGTTGTGGGAGTCGATGATGCTCCCGTTCGGGAAATGGTCTAAGAAATCACGCACCTCCCCATCCGTGATGCTGGGCGCCGCGAGATAGAGCTCCACCAGCGCTCGCTGCGAAGGGTTCGAGACGTCCGCGCGCGCGAAGATGGAAGCGCGGAAGGTCGGGGCGCTGTCCAGCGTTTCAAGCGAGGCGCCCAGGGCACCGAGGGTGCCGGACGGATGGTTCTGGGCGAGGCGATCGATGGCCAAAGAGGCGGCATAGCTCAGGCCGCTGCCCCCGGAGTCCGGAACGACTTCCGCCGCCAGCGCCGGGACGAGGTGGGTCGCGCCGAGGAAAACCGGCACGTCCATAGCGTGGAGGAAGCCCGCAGACGGCTCTGCCCGCCACTCGGGGTGCCGGTAAAGCTCGAGGAATCGAGCCTCCAGCCGGGGCAAGCTGTCCGGGTCCGGACCGCCGGCCAGATGACGGAGGGCGATGGCCCACTCGTCGGCGCTCGTTTTGGCCGCGAATACTTTGTCCGCGTAGTCGGCGGCCATCCCGACCTCCAGCGCACCGAGGAGATCGAGGAGATCGACCCGCAGCGTGGGCGCCGATTCGAGGAAGTGGAGCGGCCCGACAGCGAACGGTAGGCCGGTCTCGGCATCGCGGCCCGAGTCGAGGAAGCCCACGATGGCCCGGGCGCTCTCGGCGGGGCGTTTGGTGTCTTGCAGCGCCTGCCGGAGCGCCGCGAGCACCACACGATTGCGCTGCGGATCGCCGGACGACGCCACAAAAGCGAATGCCGCATCGATCTTGTCCGAGGGCGAGGCATCGGAAGCGAGCACGTCATCGACCGGCACGGCCGGCGCGGGTGGCCCCGCCCGGTCGACTTCCGAACTCGCCCGGGATTGCGCACGCTCCCCGGTGTCGCTCCCCGCACGTTCGAGCACGCGGTGGTAGGCCACCGCCCCCACCAGGACAACAAACAGCGCCACTCCGAAGAGCGTCCGGCGGATGAACAGGCTAGGTATCACAGGCATGGGGAGGGGTCGGGTCGGAGGTGCGGGTTCGGCCACGCTCTCGTCCCAACCAACTCCGAGAAGCCGGCGCCCGCCAGCTCGGATCGAACCCGCTGCCACATTCTGCTTGAGCGAGCCCGACCGATGGGTTTGGTCTGCCGAAAATGAAGCTGCCAACCTTCAAGACCGTCCGCGAGAATCGGGAGCTGAGAGAGCGCGTCGCCGAGCTCAAAGCCCGGAGGGATGCCGAGAGAGCTCGCAACAAGGAACGCATCAAGGATCTCAAGGGCGAGATCTCCGACCTCCGGAATCAACGGGACGCACTCCGCCAGGTCGCCGCAGCGCAGCCGCCGACGGGCGACTGGAGAACCATCCTCTGCCGCTACATCAGCGGCACCGGCCTTGAGATCGGCGCCCTTCACCGGCCCCTCCCCGTCCCGGAATCCGCCACCGTCCGGTATGTCGATTACCGCACCCGGGAAGAGAACATCGAAAACTGCCCCGAGATCAACGCCGACGACATCGTCGAGACCCATTTCGTCTGCAACGGTGAGAAGCTGGAGATCATCGAACCGGCTAGCCAGGACTTCATCATCGCCAACCACATGATCGAGCACTGCATCAACCCCATCGGGACGATCAGCCGGTTTGTCGAAGTCCTCCGCGACGAGGGAGTCCTCTTCATCACCCTGCCGGACAAGCGCTACACCTTCGATTTCCGCCGTGACGTCACCCCGTTTGCCGCCGTCGCGGACGATTTCCGCAACCAGCTAGAAAGGGAACCGCTCGGCACCTACGTCGATTGGGTCAAGCACTGCGATATTTCAAAAGGTCAGAATCCCGAGCACCTCCACCACTGGCAATCCAACATCCACTTCCACGTCTGGACCCAGGCAGAAATGGTCGAATTATTCGCCCGCATGAAGCGGGATCTCGGCATCCCCATCGAGATCGAAGCGGTCGGACGCAACGGCCACGAGGTCGTCCTCATCCTCCGCAAAACGATCCCGGAAGAATGGGACCGTGCCTCCCCGTCCACCAAAGCGGAGTGGGAGGCGATAGCGGTGGGATCGTGACGGGCGGCGGCGCTCCGCCAGGTCAGTTTTCTTCAGCCCCGTAAGAGTGACGGATGCCTCGCATCTCTTCGTCGGAGAACTGGTAGATCAACGAAGGATCGGGGAATCTTCAGCCCGGCAATCCGACGCTGGCCCCTCCTCGGTTTCACCCTCGACGGTAGACAACGCGCCGGCGGAGCGCAAGCGCTCGCCCGGGAGCTCTGCGCCTACTTCTTATCGAGGATCGCGTTCCACTTGGCCAGGTTCTCTTTCTGCGCCTCGAAGAGGGCGTCGGTCGAATCCTTCACCTCGATGGTCGTGATGGTATCGCCGGCCACGATGGCATCGACCACGTCCTGCCCCTTGGTCACTTCGCCGAAAACGCTGTGCTTGCCGTCGAGCCAAGGGGTCGGGACGTGGGTCACGAAGAACTGGCTCCCGTTCGTTCCGGGGCCGGAGTTGGCCATGGAAAAGATCCCCGGCTTCGCGTGCTTCAGGGCGGGGTCGAACTCGTCGCCGAACTTGTAGCCGGGCCCGCCCGTCCCACGCCCGTCCGGATCGCCGCCCTGGATCATGAAATCCGGGATGACGCGGTGGAAGGTGAGCCCGTCGTAGTAGCCGCGCTTGGCGAGGTTGGTGAAGTTGGCCACGGTCATCGGAGTCTTGCTGGCGAAGAGGGTCGCCTCGATGTCGCCTTTCGACGTTTTGAGAACGATCTTGATGTCATCGACCTCCTCCGCGTGCGTGGCGGTGGGCAGGGCGAGGGCGGCGAGGGCGACGAGGGCGAGGGCGGTGAGTTTTTTCATGGTGGTGTGGAGAGAGTAACGTGTGGGCGGGATGCTAGGACGAGCCGCATTTGATTTCAACCCGACAGGCGCGTCTCATCCCCCCGATGCGTTTCTCGATCAACAAGGACACCCGGCTGTGCATGTCGCTCTCGGCGCGACCGGGCAATTTTGGAACTCGCTTCCACAACTACCTCTACCGGGCGCTCGGCCTCAACTACCTCTACAAGGCGTTCACCACGCGTGACCTGCCCGGCGTCATCGGTGGCATCCGCGCCTTGGATATCCGCGGCTGCGCCGTCTCCATGCCGTTCAAAGAAGCCTGCATCCCGCTGATTGACGAACTCGACGCCTCCGCCGCCGGGATCCAGTCGGTCAATACCATCGTCAACACCGGCGGTCACCTCCACGGCTACAACACCGACTACACGGCGGTCGCCTCCCTCCTCCGCTCGGAAAAGGTGTCGCCCGCGCTGGAGTTCGCCCTCCGGGGCAGCGGCGGGATGGCCAAAGCCGTGACCTGCGCCCTCCGCGACGCCGGCTTCGACAGGGGCACGATCATCGCCCGCAACCCCGCGACCGGCCCGGCGCTCGCCCGGCAGTACGGCTTCGGCTGGGAGGCCGAGCTGGCACCCGACGCCCGCCCGGGGCTCCTGGTCAACGTCACACCGATCGGCATGGCTGGCGGGACCGAGGCCGACCAGCTCGCGTTCTCGGCGGAGCAAATCGGGGCCAGCGAGTGCGTCTTCGACGTGGTCGCCCTTCCCGCCGAGACCCCGCTCATCGAATGCGCCCGCTCGCTCGGGCGACCGACCATCAGCGGCGCCGACGTCATTGTCCTCCAGGCCGTCGAACAGTTCGTGCTCTACACCGGGGTCCGCCCCGAGCCCTCCCTGGTCGCGGAGGCCGCGGGATTCGCACGCCAACCCGGCTAGCCCGCCGATCGGGCCAGCCGGTCGGTCGTCGGATCAATCCATGAACTCGTTGATCAGGTTCTCCAGCATCTCCTGGCGCCCGCTGGCCAACACCGGCTCGCCGTTGGCTTTGGCGAAAGCCTCGAGATCCTCGAACGAGCAGGTGCCGGATTCCACTTTCGCGCCGATCCCCTCGTCGAAGCTGCGGTAGCGCTCCTCCACGAACTCGGCCAGCCGACCGTCTTCTCGGATGGCGTGCGCGATCTTCAAGCCGCGGGCGAAGGCGTCCATGCCGCCGAGGTGGGCGTGGATGAGGTCGAGCGGATCGTGGGACTCCCGGCGGCGCTTGGCGTCGAAATTGAGCCCGCCGGTGGTCAGACCGCCCATCTTGAGCACCACGAGCATGACCTGCGTCGCGAGGCTGACGTCGGTGGGAAACTGGTCGGTGTCCCAGCCGATGAGCGGGTCGCCGCGGTTGGCATCGATGCTCCCGAGCATGTCGGCACCGGCCGCCACAGTGAGTTCGTGCTCCATGGTGTGGCCGGCCAAAGTCGCATGGTTGGTCTCGATGTTGAGCTTGAAGTGATCCATCAGCCCGTACTCGCGGAGGAAGTTCAAGCAGGCCGCCGCGTCGCTGTCGTACTGGTGGGTCGAGGGCTCGCGCGGCTTGGGCTCGATGTAGAACGGTCCGTCGAACCCGATCTTCTTGGCGTGGTCGACCGCCATGTGCAGGAAGGCGGCCAGGGGGACGAGCTCGCGCTTCATGTTCGTGTTGAGCAGCGTCGCGTAGCCTTCCCGCCCACCCCAGAACGTGTAGCCGAGACCGTCGAGTTCCTTGGTCGCTTCCAGCGCTTTCTTCACCTGCGCCGCGGCGTAAGCGTAGACGCGGGCATCGGGCGACGTGGCGGCGCCCTGGGCGTAGCGCGGATGGGCGAAGAGGCAGGCCGTGCCCCAGAGCAGCTGCACGCCGGTCTCCTTCTGCTTCTCCTTGAGCTTGGCGACGACCTGGTCGAGCGCGGCGCTGGAGGCGTCGAGATCGTTCAGCTCGGGGGCGATGTCGCGGTCGTGCCAGCAGTAGTAACCGATCCCCATCTTGTCGAGGAACTCGAAGAAGACATCGACGCGGTTCAGGGCGTTCTCGACCGAGTTCGAACCGTCGTCCCAAGGCATCAGGGCGGTGCCGCCGCCAAAGGGGTCGGAGAGGTCGTTGCGCATGACATGCCAGTAGGCCCCGGCGAAACGCAGGTGGTCTCTCATCGATTTCCCGCCGACCAGCTCCTCCGCGTTGTAGTGCTTGAAGGCGAGCGGGTTTTTGGATTGGGGTCCCTCGTAGGGGATGCGGCCACAGTCGAAATAGTTTTTCATGCTTGTTTGGGTTTTCGGTTTCGGTAAGGCGCCCACCCTAGGGGGAGCCGCCCCATTTTTGAACCGCATAATGCGTGTATTTTCTGTCGATTTGCGCCAGATTGGCCTCCGTGAAGCACCGGGTTGCCATCGTCATGTCCGAAGTATTTCTCCGGCGTCTCACGCCCTCTCTGGTGCCCTTCGTGCGGCGGCAGATGGACTACCGCATCGTCAGCATCCACCGCGACGACCGCGAGCTGGCGGGCTGCCTCGCCGAGCTTTCGCCCCACGGGCTCATCACCGAATGGCTGCCCGGCAAGACCGAGGGGCTGCTCGAGCTCTACCCCGATCTGCCGACGGTGATTGTCGATACCGACTATTGCTACCCGGGTGTGGTGAGCATCGATGTCGACGACTGGGCGGTGGGTGCGGCGGCGGCCGAAGCGTTCTTGCAATCAGGCCTCCGCAGCCTGGCCTGCCTCGGCAACGGGCAGCCTTACTCGGACCAGCGCATCGAAGGGTTTTGCGCGGCGATCGATCGGCAGGCGCCCGTCTCTATCCACGGGGTAGGCGGGTTCGAGAACGCCGGCTACAGCGAATCGTTCATCGAACCGGACCCGAGCTTCCGCCGCTGGTTGCAGGGCTTGCCCAAACCGGTCGGGATCTTCGCGGTACACGACCCCCTCGGCCGGTTCCTCTGCGGCGCCTGCCAGCAGCTCGGGATCAAGGTTCCCGAGGACGTGGCCGTGATCGGGGCGAACAACGATGACCTCGTCTGCAGCCTGACCTACCCGATGCTCTCCAGCGTCTCGATCCCCTGGCACGCCATCGGCGAGGTGGTCGGCGAATCGATGGCACGCCAGCTGGGCGGCGAGCGCGAGGCGACCTCGACCGCGCGACTCGTGCCCGCCGGCGGCGTCGTCTTGCGGCACTCCGCCGACCATTTGGCCATCGAGGACCCCCTGCTCCGGCGGGCGATGTCGTGGCTATCGGAGCGGCGGCAGGAACCCGTAAGCATCGGGCAACTGTGCGACGAGCTCCGGGTCGCCCGCCGGACCTTGGAGCGGAAGTTCCAAGAACACTACCGCTGCAGCCCGTGGACGATGCTTTGCCGGCTCCGTGTCAATCACGCCAAAGACCTCCTCGTCCGCACCAACCACCCGGTCTCCCTCGTCGCGGAACTCAGCGGCTTCAACGATCCCGAGCGCATGGCCGTCGTCTTCCGCAAACACCTGGGCCAATCGCCGTCGAAATACCGCCGGAGCGCCCGGGCGACGTAGCTC